>DASQSR010000322.1:0-19653 GCA_035642295.1 Allostellaceae bacterium
GCGGATGTTCATCGGCAGATGCCGTCGCAAAGCCGCAAATCCTGCATGCATTTCGGCACTGACGGCGCGGGCGAGGGCGCGAGCCGGGACCGCTTCCGGCCAGAGCCGCACCGCCGGGAAGCACTCGGCGAGGTATTCGCCGATCGCCAGCGATTCCCAGATCACGACTGCCCCGTGCCGCAGCGCCGGTACTTTGCCCGACGGCGAGTGCCGGAGGATGCCGGAGCGCGTCTGCGCTTGGTCGAGCGGGATCATCTCTTCGGCAAACGCCGCACCCGTCGCCTTCAGCATCAGCCAGCCGCGCAGTGACCAGGACGAGTAATTCTTGTCGCCGATATAGATGGTGAACTCCGCCATCGGCTATCCTTCTGCCGGAGCGGCCCAGTCTGGCGGCCACGGCGCAGCGGCGCAACCATGCGGCCGAGGGCCGTCGTCGCGGGAGGGTTGAGGAGAGGAGCCCCGATTTGCTGAATCATCTCGTTGCCGAGGCGCCCGGCGCCATCCCGATCACGCCGGTCACGGACGCGGCGTTGGAGGGCCGGCTGGCGGCGCTCGACGAGCGCGCGCGCGCCTGGGTCCGCACCACCGGCTTCACCGCCGAAGCCGGCAAATGGGCGCTGCTGCCTGACGCGGCGGGCGGCGTTGCTCGCGTTCTCGTTGGTCTCGGCACTGGCGACGAGCTCTGGGCGCTGGCCGGCCTCCCTGACAGCCTTCCGGCAGGCCGCTACCGGGTCGATCCCGAGCCGGACGCGCCGGCGGCGACCCGCTTTGCCCTGGGCTGGGCGCTCGGCTGCTACGCCTTCACGCGCTACAAGCCGAGAAAACGCGACTGCGCCGATCTCCTCTGGCCGCGCGCCGCCGACCGCGGCCTGGTCGGGCGGCTGGCCCGCGGCATAGGCTTGGCGCGCGATCTCATCAACACGCCGGCCGAGCATATGGGACCGGCCGAGCTCGCCGGCGCGGTCGAGGACCTCGCGGCGCGGAACGCGGCGCAATGCCGCTTCATCGCCGGCGAGGCGCTCCTCGCCGAGAACTATCCGCTGATCCATGCCGTGGGCCGCGCCAGTGCGCGGCCGCCGGTGCTCGCCGATCTCACCTGGGGCGATGCGCGCGCGCCCAAGGTCACCCTGGTGGGCAAGGGGGTCTGCTTCGACACCGGCGGGCTCGACTTGAAGCCGGCGAACGGGATGCGGCTCATGAAGAAGGACATGGGCGGCGCCGCGACGCTGATCGGCCTTGCCGGCGCGATCATGGAAGGAGGCCTGCCGGTGCGGCTTCGCCTGCTTGTGCCGGCGGTCGAGAATGCAGTCTCGGCCAATGCGTTTCGTCCGCTCGACGTGATCCGATCGCGCAAGGGGATCACGGTGGAGATCGGCAACACTGACGCCGAGGGCCGTCTCATCCTCGCCGATGCGCTGACCGAGGCCGATGCCGAAGGGCCGGCGCTGCTCCTCGACATGGCGACGCTCACCGGCGCGGCGCGCACCGCGTTGGGGCCGGAGCTGCCGGCGCTCTTCTGCAACGACGAAGAGATCGCCGGCGCCCTGTTGCGGACGGCGGAGGCCGAGCATGATCCGGTCTGGCGCATGCCACTCTGGGCGCCCTACCGTAAGTTGCTCAAAAGCGGCATCGCCGACATCAACAACGTCTCCGAATCTGCCTTCGCCGGGGCCATCACCGCGGCGCTGTTCCTGCAAGAGTTCGTGGCGAAGGAGACGCCCTGGGCACATCTCGACACCTATGCCTGGAACGCCACCAGCCGGCCGGGGCGGCCGGAAGGCGGCGAGGCGCTGGCGCTGCGCGCGCTCTATCGCCTCATTGCCGAGCGTTTTGCCGCACCGTAACTCCCGCGGAACGCGATCCGACCTTTACGTTTCCTCAACCGTGAGGCGGCAAGAATGGTCGGCTCAAGCTGCCGAAGGCGAGGACGATGGCCGAGCTCAAGCCGACCCAGGCGCTGGATCTCTGGCGGGACGTGCTGGTTGAGACGGTGCGCAGCGCCGGGCCCGATCTCTCGGCGCGCCAGTTGGCGATCGTGCTCACCGTCTACCTGACGCCGCCGCCGCACACCGTGCGCGGGCTCGCGGCGCTGCTGCGCATCTCCAAGCCCGCTGTCACCCGCGCGCTCGACCGGCTCGGCATGCTCGGCCTGGCGCGGCGCCGGCGCGACGAACAGGACCGGCGCTCGGTCCTGGTGCAGCGCACCGTGAAAGGCTCGGTGTTCCTCAGCGACTTCGCCGAGACCGTCGCCGCGGCGAGCCGCCGGCTCGAGCAGCAGCGCGGCGCCGTCGTCCCTTATGAGCGCTCAATAGCGCTCTGACCGATCGACCTCATCGAGCAGCGGCCTGCCGTCGCGGAGGCGGCGGAGATTCTCGGCCACGGTCAAGGCAGCGGTCGGCGCATGCGTTGCGGCCGCGACATGCGGCGTCACCAGGATGCGTTCATGGCGCCAGAACGGATGCTGCGGCGGCAGCGGCTCGTCGCGGAAGACGTCGAGCACCGCAGCCGACAGCCGGCCGCTCGCCAGCGCGGCGAGGAGGTCGGCTTCGACGAGATGGCGCCCCCGGCCGCAATTGACCAGCGCGGCGCCGTGCGGCAGGCGGGCGAAGAGCCGCACATCGAGCAGCCCTTCCGTCGCCGGCGTCAGCGGCAGCAGCGAGACCAGAATCTCCGAGCGGGCGAGCAGGGCGTCGAGCCCGTCGGCGCCGTGGAAGCAGGCAATGCCGGGCAGGCGCTTCTCCCGCCGGCTCCAGCCGGCGACGTCGAAGCCCAGCACCTTCAGCTTCAGGACGGCATCGCTGCCGAGCACCCCCAGCCCTAGCACCCCGACCTTGCGCTCGGCGGCGTTGGGCTGCGGCCAAGGGCGCCAGATCGCGGCGCGCTGCTGCGCGAGATAGAGGGGATCGCGGCGATGGAGGCGCAGGACCTGAAGCTCGACGTATTCGCTCATCGCCGTGGTCATGTAGGGATCGACGAGGCGGACGATGGGAACGCCCGCGGGCAGCGACGGATCGGCGAAGATGTGATCGACGCCGGCGCCGAGCGCGGCGATGAGGCGAAGGTTCGGCAACTGGCGCAGCAGCCCCGCCGGCGGCCGCCACACCAGCACCGCTTCGATCGCGCCGGGATCGCCGAGCTCCGGCCAGACGCGCAAATCGAGCGCCGGGAGATGCTTCCCCAGCTCCCGCTCCCAGTCGGAAGCGCTGTCGGCATCGGAGACGAAGAGAAGGGCCATGCTGGCCCAGTCTACGTCGTTGCCGCTCCTTCGGCCACGTCGAGGTCGAAGGCCGCGGCCATCAGCGCCCGCGTATAGGCATGGCGCGGCTGCTGGAACAGCTCTTGCGCCGGGCCTGCTTCGACGATGCGCCCGTCCTTCATCACCATCACCTGATGCGCCAGCGCGCGCACCACGCGCAGATCGTGGCTGATGAAGAGATAGGAGAGGCCGTGCCGGCGCTGCAGCTCGCGCAGCAGCTCGACCACCTGCGCCTGCACCGACATGTCGAGCGCCGAGGTCGGCTCGTCGAGCACGACGAAGCGCGGCTTCAGCACCATGGCGCGAGCGATGGCGACGCGCTGGCGCTGCCCGCCGGAGAATTCATGCGGGTAGCGCTCGGCGGATTGCGGATCGAGCCCGACCTCGATCAGCGCCCGCTCGATGAGCGCCCGCCGTTCCGCGGCGCTCCGCCCGATGCGGTGCACCTTGAGCCCTTCCTCGACGATCTGCGCCACCGAAAGGCGCGGCGAGAGGCTGGAGAACGGGTCCTGGAACACGATCTGCAGCTCGCGCCGGAGCGGCCGCATCCGCGCCTCGGAAAGCGTGTCGAGGCGCCGGTCCTCGAAGCGGATCGCGCCCTCGCTCTCGATGAGGCGCAGGAGGGCAAGGCCCAGCGTCGTCTTGCCCGAGCCGCTCTCGCCGACGACGCCCAGCGTCTCACCCTGGCGCAAGGCGAAATCGACGCCGTCCACCGCTTTGACATGGCCGGTCACGCGCCGGAGCACGCCGCTACGGATCGGGAACCACACCTTGAGCCCGTCGGCGGCGACAAGCTGGGGCGAGGCGGGATCGGCGGCGGGCGGCGTGCCTTTGGGCTCGGCGGCGAGCAGATGGCGCGTATAGGCGTGCTGCGGCCGCGCGAACACGTCGCGCACGGGCCCGGCCTCCACCACCTCGCCCTTGGTCATCACCAGCACGCGGTCCGCCATCTTGCGGACGATGCCGAGATCGTGGGTGATGAGCAGCAGTGCCATGCCGAAGCGCGCCTGAAGGTCCTTCAGCAGCTTCAGGATCTGCGCCTGGATGGTGACATCGAGCGCGGTGGTGGGCTCGTCGGCGATCAGGATGTCGGGCTCGTTGGCGAGCGCCATGGCGATCATGACGCGCTGGCGCTGGCCGCCGGAAAGCTGGTGCGGAAAGGCGCCGAGGCGCTTTTCGGCATCGGCAAGCCCGACCAGGCGCAACAGCTCGATGACCCGCACCCGCGCCGCACCCGGCGCCATGCGCTTGTGCAGGTAGAGCGTCTCGGCGACCTGCTTCTCGATGGTGTGGAGCGGATTGAGCGAGGTCATCGGCTCCTGGAACACCATGGCGATGCGATTGCCGCGGATGTCGCGCAGCTTCGCCTCGCTCGCGCCCAGCAGCTCCATGCCGTCGAATCGGATGCTGTCGCCCGCGCCGTGGCGCGCCATGGGATAGGGCAGCAGCTGCAGGATCGAGAGGGCGGTGACCGATTTGCCGGAGCCGCTCTCGCCGACCACCGCCAGGGTCTCGCCCTTGTCGAGATCGAAGGAGACACCCTTCACCGCCTCGACCACCCCGCCGGGAACGGCAAAGGTAACGTGGAGATTGCGCAGGGAGAGAAGGGAGGGCATTGCGGTCGGTTTTCAGTCGTCAGTTTTCAGTTGTCAGCTATCGGCTCTGACGCGCCCGATCAGCGCGGTGAGCATGCGTTTCACCTCTTGCACCTCGCCGAGCATAGCGTCATGGGCGGCGGAATCGAGCAGGCCGAGATCGAGGGCGAGGAGAAGCAGGTATTCGAGCTCGCTCGCCGATCCGAAGGCGACATCGAGGAACCGGGCAAGATCGGCGCTGGTCGACCGTCCGCAGCCTTCGGCGATATTCGCTGGCACCGAGGTCGCGGCGCGCCGCGTCTGGCTGGTGATGCCATAGCGTTCGTCGGTCGGAAAGAATTCGGTGGCTCTGTAGACGGCAAGCACGACGGCATGCGCCTTGTGCCACACCTTGAGATCGCGAAAGTTCTGCATCGCTGCCTCCGCCGTCGAACAAGCGAACCCCGATACTGATAACTGACAACTGACCACTGACAACTCTCTCATCTTACTTTCCTCGGATCGAACGCATCGCGCACCGCTTCGCCGACGAAGGTGAGGAGGCTCAGCATCAGGGCGAGGACGAAGAAGCCGGTGAAGGCGAGCCAGGGATCGGTGATGTTGTTCTTGCCCTGCAGCAGCAGCTCGCCGAGCGAGGGCGAGCCCGGAGGCAGGCCGAAGCCGAGGAAGTCGAGCGAGGTCAGGGTCGTGATCGAGCCGTTGAGGATGAACGGCATGAAGGTCAGCGTCGAGACCATGGCGTTCGGCAGTACGTGGCGGACGATGATCGCCGGGTTGCGCACGCCGAGAGCGCGCGCGGCACGGACATAGTCGAAATTGCGCGCGCGCAGGAATTCGGCGCGGACGAGATCGACGAGCTGCATCCAGGACAGCGCCAGCATGATGCCGAGCAGCCACCAGAAGTTCGGCTGGACGAAGCTGGAGAGGATGATGAGCACGAACAGCGTCGGGATGTTCGACCACAGCTCGATGAAGCGCTGGAAGGAAAGGTCGATGAGCCCGCCGTAATAGCCCTGGATCGCGCCCGCGGCGATGCCGATGATCGAGCTCAGGATGGTGAGCGTCAGGCCGAATAGCGTCGAGATGCGGAAGCCATAGATGAGCCGCGCCAGCACGTCGCGCCCCTGGTCGTCGGTGCCGAGCCAGTCGACCGCGTCGGGCGGCGAGGGCGCGGGCCGGTTCAGCGCGTAGTTGATCGTGTCGTAGTGGAACGGAATCGGCGGCCAGATCACCCAGCCTTTGGCGTCGATGCGCTTGGCGACATAGGGATCGCGATAGTCGGCCTCGGTCGGGAACTCGCCGCCGAAGGTCGTCTCGGGATAGTCGGCGAGGATCGGGAAATAGAGGCGACCGGCGTAGTCGACGACGATCGGCCGGTCGTTGGCGATGAATTCGGCGAAGAGGCTCACGACGAACAGGACGAGGAAGATCCACAGCGACCAGAAGCCGCGACGGTTGGCGCGGAAATTGGCGAAGCGCCGGCGGGTGAGCGGGCTGACGCGGATGCCGAGGACGCGATCGGGTCGCCGCGCGACCAGGGTCTCGGCGGCGCTCATGCACCGCGCGTCGCGAAGTCGATGCGGGGATCGACGAGCATGAACAGAAGGTCGCGCACCAGGTTGAGCGCGATGCCGACCAGCGTATAGATGTAGAGCGTGCCGAAGATGATGGGATAGTCGCGGTTGAGCACCGCCTCGAATCCCAGGAGGCCGAGGCCGTTCAGCGAGAAGATGACCTCGATCAGCAGCGCGCTGGTGAAAAGGATGTTGACGAAGGCGGCGGGGAAATTGGCGACGATGATCAGCATGGCGTTGCGGAAAACGTGGCCGTAGAGCACCCGCCGCGCCGAAAGCCCCTTGGCGCGCGCGGTGATCACGTATTGCTTGTTGATCTCGTCGAGGAACGAGTTCTTCGTCAGCATGGTGAGGTTGGCGAAGCTGCCGATGATCATCGCCGTGACCGGTAGCGCCAGGTGCCAGAGATAGTCGACGACGCGCTCTGGCCAGGGCAGGCTCGCCCAGCTGTCGGAGACGAGGCCGCGCAGCGGGAACCACTCGAAATAGCTGCCGCCGGCGAACAGCACGATGAGCAGGATGGCGAAGAGGAAGGACGGGATGGAATAGCCGACGATGATTGCGGCGCTCGTCCAGACGTCGAAGCTCGAGCCGTCACGCACCGCCTTGCGGATGCCGAGTGGGATCGAGATGAGATAGCCGAGCAGCGTCGTCCAGGCGCCGAGCGAGATCGACACCGGCAGGCGCTGGCCGATGAGATCGATGACGCTGCCATTCTCGAAGAAGCTGTTGCCGAAATCGAAGCGCAGATAATCGCCCATCATCAGCAGGAAGCGCTCGGCCGGTGGCTTGTCGAAGCCGAATTGATGGCGGAGCTCGGCGATGAGCTTGGGGTCGATGCCGCGCGAGGCACGCGTCTCGCCGCCGCCGACTTCGTTGGTGCCGCCGCCGCTGACCCGCGCCAGCGCCCCGCCTTGCGCGCCGCGGATCTGGGCTATGACCTGGTCGATTGGCCCGCCCGGCGCCGCCTGCACGATGACGAAGTTGATCAGCATGATGCCGAACAGCGTCGGGATCACCAGCAGCAGCCGCCGAATGATGTAGGCGAGCATCGCCCCGGCGCGCCTAGTGCGCCTCCGGCCCGGGGTGCACCTGCCGCTGCGAGGCCTGCTGCAGCCTCGCCGAGTCGATCCACCAGGTGTTGATCACCGCGGAAGCGGAGCTCGCATATTTCGGTTGCACTTTCGGCAGGCCGAACTTGTTCCAGTAGGCGACGCGATAATAGTCGGCATACCACAGCGGCACGACGTAGTAGCCGTTGAGCAGCACCCGGTCGAGCGCGTGGACGATCGGCACCAGCGCCGCGCGTGACTTCGCCCGGATCGCGCGCTCGATGAGGTCGTCGACGACCGGGTCCTCGATGCCGGAGGTGTTGGCGCTGCCCGGATGTTTGGCGGCGGCGCTGCCGAAAAACTCGCGCAGCTCCGTCCCCGGCGACAGCGACGCCGCGTAGTTCACCATGATCATGTCGAAATCATAGTTGCGCATCCGGTTCTCGTACTGCGCCGCGTCGATGTCGCGCATCTGCGCAAAGATGCCGACCCGCCGCAGATTCTCGAGAAACGGCAGCACCACCTTCTCGAGCCGCGGCTCGTCGCTGAGGAATTCGAAGGTGAAAGGCTGCCCCGTCTTGTCGTTGACGAGCTTGCCGCCCTTGACGCTCCAGCCGGCTTCCTGGAAGAGCCTCAGCGCCTCGCGGATGCCGGGGCGGATGTCGCCGCTGCCGTCATAGACCGGCGGCTCGTAGGGCGTGGTGAAGACTGCGTCGGGGATGCGGCCACGATAGCTCTCGAGCAGCTTCAGCTCCTCGCCTTGCGGCAGGCCGTGTGCGGCGAGGTCGGAATTCTCCCAATAGCTCTTGGTGCGCTTGTAGGCGCTGTAGAGGATGGTCTTGTTGGTCCACTGGAAGTCGAAGAGATAGCCGATGGCGCGGCGCACGCGCGGGTCGCTGAAGATCGGCCGCCGCGTGTTGAAGACGAAGCCTTGCATGCCCTGCGGAACCTCGTGATGCACTTCGGCCTTGATCACCATGCCGTCCTTGACCGCGGGGAAATCGTAGGCCGTCGCCCAGTCCTTCGCCGTGTACTCGCCGCGCACGTCGATCTGCCCCGCCTTCAGCGCCTCGAACATCACCGACATGTCGCGATAGTAGTCGACGCGCATGGTGTCGAAATTGTTCGTGCCCTTGTTCACCGGCAGGTCCTGCGCCCAGTAGTTCTTGACGCGCTCATAGGTGATGGAGCGGCCGGGATCGACCTTGGCGATGCGATAGGGGCCGCTGCCGAGCGGAATGTCGAGCGTCGGCTGGCTGAAATCGCGCCCCTGCCACCATTTCTTCGACAGCACCGGCAGCCCCGCCACCTCCATCGGCAGGTCGCGGTCGTTGCCGTTCTTGAACTGGAACTTGACGCGGTGCGGGCCGAGCACGTCGCATTTCTCGACGTTGGCGAAGATGACGCGATATTGCGGGTGGCCCTTGGTGATCAGCGTCTCGTAGGTCCAGCACACATCCTCGGCGGTGATCGGGCTGCCGTCCTGGAAGCGGGCCTCGGGGTGCAGCGTGAAGGTGATGCTGCTGCGGTCCGGCGGCAGCTCGACGCTTTGGGCGATGAGGCCGTAGGCGGCGTTGGGCTCGTCCAGCGCGCCCGCCATCAGGCTGTCGTAGACCGCGCCGGTGCCGACCATGGAATCGGCGAAGCGGATATAGGAGACGCCGCGCAGGATGAAGGGGTTGAGATTGTCGAAGGTGCCGATATCGCCGAAGCGGACGCTGCCGCCCTTGGGCGCGTCGGGGTTGATGTAGTCGAAATGAGTGAAGCCGGGCGGATATTTGAGCGGATCGCCGAAGAGCGAGAGGCCATAGCTCGGCGCATCGCTCTGGGCGGCGGCCGGCAGCGCGAAGAGGGCGGCGAGGAGAGCGGCGAGCACGGCGCGCATGGGGCGTTCCCTTGGCTTCTTGTGGCCGGCCAGTCTAGTGGAATTGGCCGGCCGCGGCAGCACGTAAGGGAAGGCGCGCGGTTCAACCGCCCGCGAGCAGCGCGCGCGCCGGCGCGGCCAGCGCCGGATCGCCGCAGGCGAGGACGCGCCCGTCGGAAGCGAGGTCGAGCGCGCGCCCCTGCCAATCGGTGATGCTGCCGCCCGCGCCGGCGATCACCGGCGCCAGCGCGCAATAATCGTAAGGCTTCAGCTGCGCCTCGACGACGAGATCGATGCGTCCACTGGCGAGCTGGGCATAGGCGTAGCAATCGCCGCCGGCGCGGAAGAGCTTTATCGCCGCGCGCAGCCGCTCGAAGCCGGCGGCGTCCGCGCCGTGGAACATCAGCTCGGGCGCGGTCGAGAAGAGGCTCGCGCCGCCCAGCGACGGGCAGGCGCGCGTGCGGACCGGCGCGCCGTTGAGCGTGGTGACGCGGCCCACGGCGCCGAGCCAGCGCTCGCCGAGGATCGCCTGATCGATGACGCCCAGCACCGGCCGGCCGCGGCGGGTCAAGGCGATCAGCGTGCCGAACAGCGGAATGCCGCTGATGAAGGATTTGGTGCCGTCGATGGGATCGAGCACCCAGACATGCTCGGCCTCCGCGCGCACGCTGCCATGCTCTTCGCCGATGATGCCGTGCTCGGGAAAGCGCCCCTCGATGAGCTCGCGCATCGCCGCTTCCGCCGCCCGGTCGGCGAGGGTGACCGGGCTCTGATCGCTCTTGTCGTCGACCGCGAGCGGCTGGCGGAAATGGCCGCGGATGATGCGTCCTGCCGCATCGGCGAGCGCCGCGGCAAGGGCGAGATGGGCGGCGTCGACAGCGTCGGTCATGCCGCCCCGCTTCTTGCTATTTCCCGAGCGGCTGCGGCTTGTCGCTCAGCGTGTTGAGATAGGCGACGACATCGGCCCGATCCTGCGCCTTGGGCAGGCCGGCGAAGGTCATCTTGGTGCCCTGCGCGAAGCTCTGCGGGTTCCACAGCCAATGGTTCAGGCTGTCGACCGTCCACTTCTCGCCCTTGTGCTTGGAGAGCGCGGCCGAGAACTGGTAGCCGTTGCGGCCCTCGGCGATCGGCTCGCCAAGGACGCTGTAGAGGTTGGGGCCGATGCGGTTGGGGCCGCCCTTGTCGAAGGTGTGGCAGACCTGACAGACCTTGGTCTTCGACTTGCCGGCGTCGGCATCGGCCTTGGCCAGCAGCGGGGCGATCGGATCCGGCCCGGTCTGGGCGGGGGCGGCGGCTTGCGTCGGCGCCTCAGGGGCGCCGGCGACGACATAGGCGGGCTTGGCCGGGATCGTCGGCTTCACCAGGTTGCTCGCGATGATGCCGGACACCATGGCGAGAATCATCGAGGCCAGCACCGCACCGATGATCTTGTTCCACTCGAAAGACGACATTCCCCCTGACCTCGGGCAAGCGGTTCCAGCGGCGCAGAAAAACCGAATTTCGCTGACAACTCAAACGAAATGTGATTGAAGCGGCGCGACAATAGCCTGCCCCCCGCGCCGGCCACCCGCGTTTTCGTGCGGCATAACGCCGCAACGGTGCGTTGCACCAGCGCCAGGAGAGGAGACTCCTTGACCATCCCCTTGCCGAGCTTCCGGCCGATCGTGGTCATTCCGGCACGCATGGCCGCAATGCGGCTGCCGGGCAAGCCGCTCGCCGACATCGCGGGGCTGCCGATGATCGTCCATGTGCTGCGCCGCGCCGAGGCGGCGGCGATCGGTCCGGTGCTTGTCGCCTGTGCCGAAGCGGAGATCGCGGCGGCGGTGGAGCGCGCCGGCGGAAGGGCGGTGCTGACCCGCCCCGACCACACTTCGGGCTCTGACCGGATCTTCGAGGCGGTGGCGAGCGTCGATCCCGAGCGCCGCCACGATGTCGTCGTCAATCTCCAAGGCGATTTTCCGACGCTTGATCCTGCGGCGGTCCGCGCCGTGCTGTCGCCGCTTGCCGATCCCGCAGTCGATATTGCGACGCTCGCCTGCCGCATCCGCGACGCGGCGGAGCGCGACAACCCCAATATCGTGAAGGCCGCCGCGGGCTTCGCGGCCGGGCAGCGCATCGCCCGCGCGCTCTATTTCAGCCGCCTGCCGGTGCCGCATGGCGCGGGCGAGCACTACCATCACATTGGCATCTACGCCTATCGTCGCGCTGCGCTCGAGCGCTTCGTCGCGCTGCCGCCGGCGGTGCTGGAGCGGCGTGAAAGCCTCGAGCAGCTCCGCGCGTTGCAGGCGGGAATGCGCATCGACGTGGCGCTCGTTGACACCTTTCCTTTCGGCGTCGATACTCCCGCCGACCTTGCCCGTGCCCGCGAGTTGCTCGCGCCGTCGGGCCCCGCGCCCGGCACCGGATGACCCTTCACCACAACAGGGCCTCGCTCATCGCCTTTCAGGGCGCGCTCGGCGCTTATTCCGATCTCGCCTGCCGCGAGGTCTTTCCGCGGCGCACGACGCTGCCTTGCGCCGATTTCGAAGCCGCGATCGCCGCGGTGCGCCGCGGCCGCGCGCGCTATGCCATGCTGCCGATCGAGAATTCGGTGGCGGGGCGCGTCGCCGACATCCATCACCTGATGCCGGAGTCCGGCCTCCACATCATCGGCGAGCATTTCCAGCGGGTGAACCATCACCTCCTGGCGCCGAAAGGGGCGAGCCTCAAGACTCTGAAGGTCGTGCGCAGCCACGTCCATGCGCTCTCCCAGTGCCGCCGGCTCATCCGCGAGCTCGGCCTCAAGGCGGTGGTGGCGGCCGATACCGCCGGCGCCGCTGCCGAGGTGGCGGAGCGCGGCGATCCCAGCGAGGCGGCGATCGCCTCGGCGCTCGCCGGCCGGATCTACGGCCTCGCCTCGCTCAAGGCCAATATCGAGGACGCCGAGCACAACACCACGCGCTTTCTCGTCATGTCGCGCACGCCCCAGCGGGCGAAGCGCGGCAGCGGCCTCGTCGTCACCACCTTCGTCTTTCGCGTGCGCAACGTGCCGGCGGCGCTCTACAAGGCGCTGGGCGGCTTTGCCACCAACGGCGTCAACATGACCAAGCTCGAGAGCTACATGCTCGGCGGCCGCTTCACCGCAACGCAGTTCTACGCCGATGTCGAGGCCCATCCCGATGACCGGCCGCTGAAGCTCGCGCTTGAGGAGCTGCGTTTCTTCTCACGCGAGGTGCGAATCCTCGGCGTCTATCCCGGCCACCCCTTCCGCCACAGCGCAACGCAAGACGAGGCCGATTGAGGGTCTCCCGCAAAAGTAGAGCGGCCCCGACGATTTCCCGTAATCTATAATTCGTCACGAAGTCATTCTATTCACCATCTTGACGGGATTTCGCCGGCTGCCCCATTGTGCTGGAGCCAAGCGTCGCGGGTGGGGCCGATGCGCAAGCGGTTGGGAATTTTGCTGCTCGTCGCGCTCGTCGCCGCCGGCGCCGCGGGCGGCTTCTATTGGTGGCGCGTCGGCCGCTTCATCGAGAGTACCGACGACGCCTATGTCGCCGCCGACATCTCCGCCATCAGCCCCAAGGTCGAAGGCTATGTGCGCAACGTGCTCGTCACCGACAATCAGCGGGTGAAGGCAGGGGACGTGCTGGTGATGATCGACGACCGCGACTTCGCCGCGCGGGTCGACGAGGCGCGCGGCAGCCGCAACGCCGAGCGCGCCGCGCTCGCCATGCTCGAGACGCGCCACACCTGGCAGAAGGCGGTGATCGACGAAGCCGTCGCCGCAGTGGCGAGCGCCGAGGCGGAGTTGCGCCGCTCCGGGCTCGAGCTCTCGCGCCAGCGCGATCTCAGCAAGGCGGATGTCGCCAGCCGGCAGAAGCTCGAGACGGCGGATGCCGATGCGCAGAAGGCCGAGGCCGGCATGCTGAGCGCCCGCGCCGGCCTCGCCGCCGCGCGCGATCAGCTCGCCGTGCTCGAGGCCGAGCGCGCCCAGGACGCGGCCAAGGTGGAGCAGGCCGAAGCGGCGCTGCGCCTGGCCAAGAACGATCTCGACGACACCGTGATCCGCGCGCCGATCGACGGCGTCGTCGGCAACAAGGGCGTCGCGGTCGGGCAGCTGGTGAAGCCCGGCACGCTGCTGCTGGCGCTGGTGCCGTTGCCCCACGTCTATGTCGTCGCCAACTTCAAGGAGACGCAGCTCGCCGGCATGCGGCCGGGACAGCCGGTGCGCCTCACCTTCGACGCCCTGCCGGGCCGGACGCTGCGCGGCTTCATCGAGAGCTTCGCGCCGGCGAGCGGCGCGGTCTTCAGCCTGCTGCCGCCCGAGAATGCCACCGGCAACTTCACCAAGATCGTGCAGCGCGTGCCGGTGCGCATCGCGCTCGCGCCCGGCGAGGCGCTGCGCACGCCGCTGACGCCGGGCCTTTCGGCGGTGGCCGCGGTCGACACGCGCGCCCCCGCCTCCTTCGCCGCGGCCGCGGCCCTAGAGCGCTGATGGACGGCGCGCACGGCGCGCGCGCCGACGCGCGCCCGGCGCTGGAGCCGGTGCGGCCGCGCGATGTCGTCACCTTCCTCGCCATGGTGCTCGGCATGTTCATGGCGATCCTCGACATCCAGATCGTCGCCAGCAGCTTGTCCGAGATCCAGGCGGGACTTGCCGCCAGCCCCGACGAGATCAGCTGGGTGCAGACCTCCTACCTCATCGCCGAGGTGGTGATGATTCCGCTCTCCGGCATGCTGGCGCGCATCCTGTCGACGCGCGTGCTGTTCTCGCTGTCGGCGGCGAGCTTCACCCTCGCCAGCGCCGCCTGCGCCTTTGCCTGGGACCTGCCTTCGATGATCCTCTTCCGCGCGCTGCAGGGCTTCCTCGGCGGCGCGATGGTGCCGCTGGTGTTCTCGGCGAGCTTCATCCTCTTCCCGCTGGAGCGGCGGCCGCTGGTCACCGTCATCATCGGCCTCGTCGCCACCCTGGCGCCGACGCTGGGGCCGACGCTCGGCGGCTGGCTCACCGAGACGCTCGACTGGCGCTGGCTCTTTCTCGTCAATGTGCTGCCCGGCATTGCCACCGCCACCCTCGGCTGGGCGCTCATCCGCATCGACCGGCCGAACCTCGCGCTGCTGCGCGGCTTCGACGTGCCCGGCCTCGTCTTCATGGCGCTCTTCCTCGGCAGCCTGCAATACGTCGTCGAGGAAGGCGCGCGCAACGACTGGTTCGAGGACGGCTCGATCCGCGCCTTCGCCGCCGTCTCCGCCGCGGGCGCGCTGCTCTTCTTCTGGCGCGTCCTCGCCTATCGCCAGCCCATCGTCGATCTCCGCGCCTTCCTCAATCGCAACTTCGCCGTCGGCTGCCTTTACAGCTTCGTGCTCGGCGTCGGGCTTTACGGCTCGATCTTCCTGCTGCCGATGTTCCTGGCACGGGTGCGCGGCCTCAACGCGCTGCAGATCGGCGTCATCATGATGGTGACCGGCGTCGCCCAGTTCCTCTCGGCGCCGCTCGCGGCGGCGCTCTCGCGCCGGCTCGAGATGCGCGCCATGCTGGCGCTCGGCCTCGTGCTCTTCGGCCTCGGTGTCTGGCTCAACAGCTTTCTCACCAACCAATCCGGCTTCTGGGAGTTGTTCCTGCCGCAGGCGGTGCGCGGCGTCTCGCTCATGCTGTGCTTCATGCCGATCAACACGCTCGCCCTCGGCACCCTGCCGCAGGAGACGCTGAAGAACGCCAGCGGTCTCTACAATCTCATGCGCAATCTCGGCGGCGCCATCGGCCTCGCCTTCTTCAACACCTTGCTGATCGAGCGCTTCGCCCTCCATGCCGAGCGCCTGTCCGAACACGTGACGCTGTCCCGTCCCGATGTCGCCGCCTATGTCGATGCGCTGGCCGGCCGCTTGGGCGCGCTGATGCCCGGTGATGCGCAGCTTGCCGCGACGAAGATCGTCATGCGCCTCGTCGAGCGCGAGGCGACGGTGCTCACCTTCAACGACTGCCTCCAGGTGATGGCGCTCGTCTTCGTCGGCGCTTTGCTGCTGATGCCGATTCTGCGGCGGCCGCCGCGGCCTGGCTCCCGGCCGGGGTGATTTGCCGCGTATTTTGCGCGACAGAAGGCGCGAGCGGCGCATCGCTTAACGTTCCGTCAATCAGCGCCGGCCAGAGTTTTCGCGATGGAGTCTTTCGCGGGAGCTGGCAACATGCGCAAAATGCTGGCGATTATCAGCGCCTTCGCCGTCTGCGCCGCTTCCGGCGCCGCCTGGGCGCTGGCGCCCGACCGTTCGATGCTCTCGGTCGAGGAGAACGACACGATCAACATCGCCTGCTTTGCGATGGTGAAGGACGGCAACAACGCCTTCCAGGCCTGCGTTGCGCGGCAGATGGCGGCGCTGAAGCAGCATCCGACGCCGGACCTCTCGTCGCTGCCGCCCTCGCGCGTCAAGCCGCTCGACGAGGATTGCAACTATCTCCGCCGCGCCGGCATTGCCGAGTACAACGACTGCCTGGCGCAGGCGCTGGCCAAGCCCAAGGACGTCGCCGACAACAAGATGCCCGACCCCGACGATGTCTTCGCCTTCGACTATCGCAAAGTGTTCGGCGATACGCCGGAGAAGACGGCCGAGGCGCACGTCACCCGGGTCGCCCTCACTTCGCTGCCCAAGCCGGCGGAGCTGCTGCCCAAGCGGCCCGATCGTCTCGGCACCGTGACGCTCAGCGCCGAGGCCGTCTTCAAGAAGGTGGAGCGCTCGGTCTTCGTCGTTCTCGCCACGGAGTCCGACGCGGCGGTACGCGTGCGCGACATTTCGCAAGGCTCGGCGATCGCCGTCTCGCCCCATCTGCTGCTGACCAACTGCCACGTCGTCAAGGACCGTCCCATCATCAAGCTGTGGCAGGACGGCAAGCGCGCCGACGCAACGCTCGTTGCCGGCGATGAGGCGACCGACCGTTGCCTCCTGCACACCGACGACATGACCCTGACGCCGATCACCGGCGTGCGCCCGGTCGACAGCCTTGCCATCGGCGAGCATGTCTTCGCCATCGGCGCGCCGATCAGCCTCGAGCGCACCTTGAGCGAGGGGCTCATCTCGGGCATCCGCCCCGGCGCCGGCCGCACCCTGGTGCAGACTTCGGCGGCGATCTCGCCGGGCTCGTCGGGCGGCGGCCTCTTCGACGACCGCGGCAACCTCGTCGGCATCACCACCCTCGGCTCGCGCTACGGCGCCCAGAACCTCAACTTCGCCATCGCCGCCGCGGAGTACTGGAAATAATCGCGCCGCGAGCGCGCCAGCGCTCGTCGGCGGCGGGCGCCAGCGATTGCCGCGCAACGCGCAGCGTTGTCGCGGGCGGGCGTCAGCGATTGCGTCAGCAATCGCGAAAGCCCGCACCGTAAGGACTAGCCGCCCCCCGTCGCCGCCCAGCGCTCACGGCTGATCTCCCAGACATCGGCGGTGAAGCTGCGGCCGAAGATCGTGATGGTGTGCGGCGGTCCCTTGATCTCGCCCAGCCGTTCGGCGACGCGTTGCGAGGGCAGATTTTCGGGCTCGATGGTCGAGACCAGCCGCGGCACCGGGTAATTCCGGAAGCCGTAATCGAGTGAGGCTTTGGCGGCTTCCGTCGCGTAGCCTTCGCCCCAATAGGGCCGGTCCAAGGCCCAGCCCACTTCGAGGCCGGGCCATCCCTCCGGCCGCCACAGACCGACGCGCCCCAGGAAGGCGCCGTCCGATTTGCGCTCGACCGCCCACAGGCCATGGCCGCGCAGCGCCCAGTGGCCGACCAGGACGGCCATCGCGCGCCACGCATCGGTCCGCGACAGCACGCCGCCGATGAAGCGCGCGACGTCGGCGTCGGCCATCATTCGGGCAAACGGCTCGAAATCCTCTTCGCGCCAGGCGCGCAGGCGGAGGCGCTCGGTCTCAAGCGTGGGGATTGGACGCATGCGCGTCACTCCCCCCGCCGCAGCCAATCCTCGATGAGGCGCCGGGCGATCGAGTCGCGGCGCGGCATGCGGAACGTGTCGTCGTCCTGGTGCGTCAGCAGGAAGTCGCGGTCGAACCACTGCGCATCCTGCAGCTCGCTGTGATCGACGCGGATCTCCGTCGTCCGCGCTCGGGCGTGGAAGCCCAGCATGATCGAGGCCGGGAAGGGCCAGGGCTGCGAGGAGTGATAGGTCACCTGGTCGACGCGGATCGCGGTCTCTTCCTGGACCTCGCGCGCCACCGCCTCTTCGAGGCTCTCGCCGGGCTCGACGAAGCCCGCCAGGGTCGAGTGCATCCCCGCCGGCCAGACGCGCTGGCGTCCCAAAAGGCAGCGCTCGCCGTCATGGACGAGCATGATCACCGCGGGGTCGGTGCGCGGGAAATGCGGGGCGTTGCATTGCGCATTGGTGCAGCGCCGGACATGACCGCCTTCGTCGGAGCGCGTCGGGCTGCCGCAGACGCCGCAGAAGCGGTGCCGGCTGTGCCAATAGGTGATGCCGCGCGCATAGGCGAGGAGCGAGCCCTCGTGCCGCGCGAGCAGCGGGCCGACGCGGCGGAGATCGGTGAACTCGAGCGGCACGTCGCCGCGCAGCATGTCGAGCGGCGTCTCGACATGGCTCAAATCGAGGGCGAAGAAGGCGCGCTCCTCGACGAGGCCGAGCAGCACGCTGTCGCCTTCGGCGGCGATCGCCTGGCGGCCGAGGAACGCCGCCTGCGGCGCCGCGCCGGCAACGCTCACCACCAGGTTCTGGCTGCGCCAGACGGGAACGAAGCGGCTCTCGGGATCGACGAGGCGCTGGCCGAGCCAGTCGGGGTCCTTGCGGCGCCAGCCGGCGCGGTCGATCATCCCCGCCGCCGCGTAGAAGTTCGGGTCTCGCATGCTGGCGGGAGCCTGACACACCGGGGCGCCCCGGGGCAAGCGGCCCCTCCGCCGCGGCGATGCCCTTGCCCCGCCCGGCGCCGGACCTGATATAGTGGCCTCGGGAGGCCGGCGATGGACAGGTCCCTCGCCAACCCGGTCAGGTCCGGAAGGAAGCAGCCGTAACGAGTTTCGGCCTGGGTCGTTGTCCGGTCTCCCACCCGCTTTCCCTCATGCGCAGCCCCGGTGGTTCCTGGTTTGCCAATTCCGATGAGCTCTCATGACTGAGCCGGGCGCCCCCTACCGCGTGCTGGCGCGCAAGTACCGGCCGAGCACCTTTGCCGAGCTCATCGGCCAGGAAGCGATGGTGAAGACGCTCACCAACGCCATCGCCACCCGCCGCATCGCCCACGCCTTCATCCTCACCGGCGTGCGCGGCGTCGGCAAGACGACCACGGCGCGCATCCTGGCGCGGGCGCTGAACTGCATCGGCCCCGACGGCAAAGGCGGGCCCACCATCGAGCCCTGCGGCCAATGCGAGCCCTGCCGCGCCATCGCCGAGGACCGCCATGTCGACGTGATGGAGATGGATGCCGCCTCGCGCACCGGCGTCGACGATATCCGCGAGCTCACCGATGGCGTGCGCTACAAGCCGGTGGCGGCGCGCTACAAGATCTACATCATCGACGAAGTGCACATGCTGTCGAAGAACGCCTTCAACGCGCTGTTGAAGACGCTCGAGGAGCCGCCGGCCGACGTCATCTTCATCTTCGCCACGACCGAGATCCACAAGGTGCCGATCACGGTGCTGTCGCGCTGCCAGCGCTTCTCGCTGCGCCGCGTGCCGGCGGAGCTGCTGGCCGAGCATTATCGCGCCATCGCCGAGAAGGAAGGCGTTGCCGCCGAGCCGGCGGCGATCGCGCTCATCGCCCGCGCCGCCGACGGCTCGGTGCGCGACGGGCTCTCGCTGCTCGACCAGGCGATCGCCTTGGGCGGCGGCGCCGTCGCCGAAAGCGCGGTGCGCGACATGCTCGGCATTGCCGATCGCGGCCTCGTCTTCGACCTCTTCGAGACCGTGCTGAAGGGCGATGCCGCCGGCGCGCTGCAGCGCATGAGCGCGCTCTACGAGGGCGGCGCCGATCCGCTGATGGTGCTGCAGGACCTGCTCGAGCTCGCGCATCTCATAACCCGGCTGAAGCTGGTGCCGGGCGCCGCCGCGGAGGATCCCGCGCTCGCCGGCGAGCGCCAGCGCGGCCTCGTGCTCGGCGAGCGTCTCGGCCTGCCGGTGCTGGCGCGCGCCTGGCAGATGCTGCTGAAGGGCATCGCCGAGGTGCAGAACGCGCCCTCGCCGCTGCAGGCGGCGGAAATGGTGCTGGTGCGCCTTGCCTACGTCGCCGATCTCCCGGCGCCGGCCGATCTCGTCCGCGAGCTCCAGCGCGGCGGCGAGGGAGGGACCGCCGCAGCGCGCTCGCCCGCGCCCGCCGCAAGCCTCGGCGGCCAGCGCCTCGTTCC
>DASQSR010000323.1:0-5015 GCA_035642295.1 Allostellaceae bacterium
TCGGCGAAATTCTGGAGCGCCTGGAACGCGCCCCGCAGCATTCCGCGCCGGCGAGCGTCGCCGCCGTGGAAGCGGAATTGCCGGGCACGCGCCGCACTGCCTCCGGCCGCGCGCCGCGGCGGATGGCGGGGTCGGGCCCCGACTACGCATAAAAGCGCCGGCTCTGCTCAGAAAATGAGCGCCATTTGGCTGTAATAATCATCTGTATAATTCGACGGAACACGGCGTCCGCGAGTTCGTTCCGTTATGGAAATCATCGAGACCGGCATCCCGGAGGTGAAAGTCCTCGTGCCGAAGCGCATCGGCGATGCGCGCGGCTTCATGTCAGAGGTGTGGAATTCCCGGGATTTCGCCGCGGCGGGTGTCGCCGCCGATTTCGTTCAGGACAATCACGTGCGCAATCCGTGCAAGGGAACGCTGCGCGGGCTGCATTATCAGCTGCCGCCGGCGGCGCAGGGAAAGCTGTTGCGGGTGGCGCAGGGCGCGATTTTCGATGTCGCCGTCGACATTCGCCGGGGATCGCCCACCTTCGGCCGCGCGGCGGGGGTGGTGCTGAGCGCCGAGAATTGGCGCCAGCTCTGGGTCCCCGCCGGTTTCGCCCATGGTTATCTGACGCTCGAGGACGATACCGAGGTCGTCTACAAGGTCACCGATTTCTACAGCCCCGTCCATGACCGGGGGCTCGCCTGGGACGATCCCGAGATCGGCGTCGCCTGGCCGCGCGAGGTCGGCAGCCTGCTGCTGTCCGACCGCGATCGCCGGCATCCGCGCCTCAGTGATCAGCCCGAGCTCTTCGGCTATCCCGCATGAGCGCCGGGATCGGAGCGGCTAGGCCGGCCGGCCGGCGCGGGTTTTGGCATTTGCGGCAAGGGCGGCCTCTGAATGTGTTATGCTGGCGGCTGGTCGCGGGCCGGCATGACGCAGCTTCCCATTTTGCGTCGCGCGTCCGCGGCTGAGACGATACACCGTGAAGGCCTCATGCCGACTCTGACGCATCTCGAACGCCTGGAAGCCGAAAGCATCCACATCATGCGCGAGGTCGTCGCCGAGTGCGACAACCCGGTCATGCTCTATTCGATCGGCAAGGACAGCTCGGTGATGCTGCACTTGGCGATGAAGGCGTTCTATCCGGCGAAGCCGCCTTTTCCGCTGCTCCATGTCGACACCACCTGGAAGTTCCGCGAGATGATCGCCTTCCGCGACGCGACCGCGCGCCGCCTCGGGCTCGAGCTTCTCGTCCATATCAATGCCGACGGGGTGGCGGCCGGCGTCAATCCTTTCACCCACGGCTCCTCGGTCCACACCGACGTGATGAAGACGCAAGCGCTGAAGCAGGCGCTCGACAAATGGGGCTTCGACGCCGCTTTTGGCGGCGCGCGGCGCGACGAGGAGAAGAGCCGCGCCAAGGAGCGCATCTTCTCCTTCCGCCAGGCGCAGCATCGCTGGGATCCGCGTCAGCAGCGGCCGGAGCTGTGGCGGCTCTACAACGCGCGCAAGCACAAGGGCGAGAGCATCCGCGTCTTCCCGCTGTCGAACTGGACCGAGCTCGACATCTGGCAGTACATCTATCTCGAGGACATTCCCATCGTGCCGCTCTATTTCGCGGCGGAGCGCCCGGTGGTGGAGCGCGACGGCGTGCTCACCATGGTCGATGACGAGCGCATGCCGCTGGCGCCCGGCGAGCGGCCGGCGTTGCGCAAGGTGCGCTTCCGCACGCTCGGCTGCTATCCCCTGACCGGCGCGATCGAGAGCGAAGCCGAGACGCTGAGCGAGATCATCGAGGAAATGCTGGTGGCGACCCATTCGGAGCGGCAGGGGCGGGTCATCGACCGCGACGGCGCCGATTCCATGGAGAGGAAGAAGCAGGAAGGTTACTTCTGATGGACGGGGTACCGGAAGCGGCAGGCGAGCACCTGGAGCAGTACCTGAAGCGCCAGGAGCACAAGGATCTTTTGCGCTTCATCACCTGCGGCAGCGTCGATGACGGCAAGAGCACGCTGATCGGGCGCCTGCTCTACGATTCGCGCATGCTGTTCGAGGACCAGCTTGCCGCACTCAAGGCCGATTCCAAGCGGCTCGGCACGCAGGGCGGCGACATCGATTTCGCCCTCCTCGTCGACGGTCTCGCCGCCGAGCGCGAGCAGGGCATCACCATCGACGTCGCCTACCGCTATTTCGCCACCGAGAAGCGGAAGTTCATCGTCGCCGACACGCCCGGCCACGAGCAGTACACGCGCAACATGGTCACCGGCGCGTCCACGGCCGACGCCGCCATCATCCTCGTCGACGCGCGCAACGGCATCCTCACGCAGACGCGCCGCCACAGCTACCTCGTCGCGCTCCTCGGCATCCGCCACGTCGTGCTGGCGATCAACAAGATGGACCTGGTGGGTTTCTCCGCCGAGGTCTACGAGAAGATCGTCGCCGATTACCGCGCCTTCGCCGAGAAGATCGGCCTCGCCTCGGTAACGGCGATCCCGGTCTCAGCGCTCAAGGGCGACAACATGACCGCGGCCTCGCCGAACATGCCGTGGTACCGCGGCCCGACGCTCATCGCCCGGCTCGAAGCCGTCGCCATCGAGGACGAGCGCCGCGCCAAGCCCTTCCGCTTCCCGGTGCAGTGGGTCAATCGCCCGGACCAGAATTTCCGCGGGCTCGCCGGCATGGTGGCGAGCGGCCGGATCCGCCGCGGCGACCGGCTGCGCGTTCTCCCGGGCGGCAAGATGACTCGCCTCGCGCGGATCGTGACCTATGACGGCGAGCTCGACGAAGCCGTCTCCGGGCAGTCGGTGACGCTGACGCTCGAGGATCAGATCGATGTGAGCCGCGGCGACGTGCTCGCCGGCTTCGACGCGCCGCCTGCCGCCGCCGATCAGTTCGAGACGACGCTGATCTGGATGGGCGAGGAGGCGATGCTGCCCGGCCGGCCGTACTGGCTGAAGCTCGGCACCAAGCTCGTCGGCGCCACCATCACCGACCTCAAATACGCGGTGAACGTCAACACGCTCGAGCACCTGGCGGCCAAGACGCTCGAGCTCAACGAGATCGGCGTCTGCAATCTCAGCCTCGACCGGCCGATCGCGTTCGACCCCTATGCCGAGAACCGCGACACCGGCGGCTTCATCCTCATCGACCGGATGACCAACGCCACCGTCGGCGCCGGCCTCATCCATTTCGCGCTGCGCCGCTCGCAGAACATCCATTGGCAGTCGCTCGACATCAACAAGGGCGCGCGCGCCGTGCTCAAGGGCCAGCGCGGCTGCATCCTCTGGCTCACCGGCCTCTCCGGCGCGGGCAAGTCGACCATCGCCAACCTCGTCGAAAAGCGCCTGCATGCTGGCGGCCGCCATACCTATCTGCTCGACGGCGACAATGTCCGCCACGGCCTCAACAAGGATCTGGGATTCACCGACGCCGACCGGGTCGAGAACATCCGCCGCGTCGCCGAGGTGGCGAAGCTCATGGTCGATGCCGGGCTCATCGTCATGGTCGCCTTCATCTCGCCCTTCCGCGCCGAGCGCCAGATGGCCCGCGTCCTGGTCGAGGCGGGTGAGTTTATCGAGGTGTTCGTCGACACGCCGATCGCGCTCGCCGAGAGCCGCGATCCCAAAGGGCTCTACAAGCGCGCGCGCCGCGGCGAGATCAAGAACTTCACCGGCATCGACTCGCCCTACGAGCGGCCGGAGAATCCGGAAATCACCGTCGATACCAGCCTTCTCTCGGCGGAGGATGCCGCCGATCTCATCGTGCGGCGGCTGGTCGAGCACGGCATAACCGACGCGATTTGAGACGGCGGCGGCGATCGAAGGGTCGCCTTCCCGCAACGTCAGGCGCCGGGGTGGGGAGCATTCCGCGATGCAACGCGGATGCGGGGGAAACGCGTGGGAAGACGCTGACAGGACGAGGAGGGGCCCGATGACCTTTGCTCAGCTGATCGATCCCGCGTTCATGGTTTCCGGCTTCGGCGTCGGGCTGCTCGTCGGCCTCACCGGCGTCGGCGGCGGCTCGCTGATGACGCCGTTGCTCATTCTGCTGTTCGGCATTCATCCCTCGACCGCGGTCGGCTCCGACCTGCTCTACGCCGCCATCACCAAGACCGCCGGCGCCGCCGTCCACGGCTGGAACCGCACGGTCGAGTGGCGGGTGACGGCGCGCCTCGCCGCCGGCAGCATCCCCGCCGCCGCCCTCACCCTGGTGCTCCTCTACGCGCTGGGCCTCGGCGACGGGGCCTTGTCGCGGGTCGTCTCGGCGGTGCTCGGCGTCGCGGTCATGCTAACGGCGGTCGCGCTCATCTTCCGCCACACTATCCTGCGCTTCGCCGCGGGCCGGCTGCCGCCGCTGGACGAGCGTCGCGTTACGATCCTCACCGTCGCCACCGGCGTGGTGCTCGGCGTTCTCGTCTCGCTGTCCTCGGTGGGGGCGGGGGCGCTCGGCATGACCGTGCTCGTCATGCTCTATCCCCGCATTCCGACGGTGCGCCTGGTCGCGTCCGACATCGCCCATGCCGTCCCGTTGACGCTCGTCGCCGGCATCGGCCACTGGCTGCTGGGCACGGTGAACTGGCTGCTGATCGGCTCGCTGCTGGTGGGCTCGATCCCCGGCATCGTGCTCGGAAGCCGCCTTGCCGTGTTCCTGCCGGACGGGGTGCTGCGGCCGGTTCTGGCCGGCATCCTGCTGATCGTCGGCTATCGGGTTCTCGCCATCTAGGCGCGGCAGGACGGCGGCCTTCCGGTGATGTCCCGCGACGACGCCCCGCTCGTATCGGTGGTCATTCCCCATCGCGACGATCTCGACAATCTCCGGCGCTGCCTCGACGCCCTCGGCGCGCAGACCTGGCCGTCTCTGGAGATCGTCGTTGCCGACAACAACTCGGCCGGCGGCGTCGCCGCGGTGGCCGCCGCCGCGCCCCATGTGCTCGTCGTGCCCGCGCCGGAGCCGGGCGCGGGTCCGGCACGCAACTGCGGCGCCGACGACGGCACGCCGCGCGCCAGCAGCGCGCGGTGTTTTTCGAGAGC
>DASQSR010000324.1:0-9260 GCA_035642295.1 Allostellaceae bacterium
TCGCCCTCGCCGCGACTCTGCCCGCGCGCGGCGCCGCCGCCGATGAGTTCGACATCCGCAAAGCGGATAACGGCGTCTCGCTGGGTCTCGGCGCCAGCTATCTCGATTACGCCGAGACCGCGGGCGGGAGCACGCTCGACACCGAGAAAGGCTGGCTGCCGACGGCCGATCTCGGCTTCGGCATTCTCGCCTTCCCACAGGCACCGATCCCCAATCTCTATTTCCATCTCGGCGCGCAAGCGAGCGTCGGCTCGACCTATTACAGCGGCGCCCTGTGCAATGCCTTCGGCTTCTGTACGCCCTATCAGAGCAAAACCGACGACGACATCGTCGCGGTGGCGGTGCAGCTTGGCCGCGCCTTTCCCATCGGCCGAACGCTGATGCTCACGCCCTTCGGCGAGATCGGCTATCGCTACTGGGCGCGCGACCTGACGGGCACCGGCGGCTACACCGAGGACTACCACAACTGGGACGGCATGGGCGGGCTGCTGCTGCAATATTCGCCGGTCGAGCGCTGGGTGCTGTCGCTCTCGGGCGCCGCGGGCCAGACCTTCGGCGCCGACCTGACCACGCAAGGCGAGACCTTCAATCTCGGCAGCAAGCTTATCTGGCGGACGGAAGCCAAGCTCGGCTTCCGCGTCAGCGAGCGGGTCGAACTCACCGGCAGCGCGGCCTATGAGAGCTTCGGCTACGGCGCCAGCCCGCCCGACGTCAACGGCTTTTACGAGCCGGACAGCACCACGCACCAGACGACGCTGCTGATCGGCATCGCCTATCATTTCTTCTAAGCGCTTCGGTGTCCCGGTCTTCCCGTCATTGCCGGTCGAGCCGCTCGGCAAGGCGGCGGTAAAGCGGCGCGAAATCCGGCGGCGCCTCGTGGGCGAGCGCGGCCAGCAGAGAAGCGGCGGCCGCGCCCTCTCCGGCGCGCGCCGCCTCCTGCCAGAGCCGATGACGCTCGTGCAGCCCGCGGAAGGCGGCGCTCTGGCGGAGCGTCTCGCCGCCAATCAAAGCAAAGACCTCGACGGATTGATCGCGCCCGCGCAGCGGGATCGGGGCGAGCGGCAAGGTTGCAAGGTCAGGAACGCGCGCCGCCGTCGCCGCGCCGATCGCAATGCCGAGGCCCAGAGTCTTGGTCACGCTTTCGAGCCGCGCGGCGACGTTGACGGCATCGCCAACGGCGGAATAGTCGAAGCGGTGGCGCGAGCCGAAATTGCCGACGATGCAGGGACCGGTGTTGATGCCGATGCCGCAATCGACCGGGATGCGGGCCGCGCTGCTCGCATTGAGCCGGTCGAGCGCCGCGCGAACGGCAAGCGCGGCGCGGCAAGCGCGCCGGGCGTGGTCGGGCTGCTCGAGCGGCGCGTTCCAGAACGCCATGACCGCATCGCCCATGTATTTGTCGATGGTGCCGCCCTCTGCCAGCACCGCCTCGGTGACCAGGGCGAAGAAGGCGTTGACGAGCTGCGTCAGGATCCGCGGTTCGAGCCGCTCGGAGAGGCGGCTGAAGCCGCGGAGATCGCAAAACAGGACGGTGAGCTCGCGCTGCTCGCCGCCGAGCTGCGGCGGCTGCGGGCTTCGCGCCAGCCGCTCGACCATGCCGGGCGCAAGGTAGCGCTGGAAGGCCGCGCGGATGCGGCGATGCTCGAGATCGAGCAGCCCGTGGCGATAGGCCGCGAGCAACGTGAAGACCATGACGCTGGCAAGGCTCGGCACCGCCGCGGCGGTCCAGATGCCGAACCGCACCAAGACGAACTGGCCGAGCACGAGTCCGAGCGACAGCAGCAGAGCGGCGAGCAGCGCGGCTCGCGCGATCGAGAGGCGCGACAGCGCCAACGCGACCACCAGGGCGAAGCCGATCATCCATGCGGCCTCGAGCCAGGGGGCGTAGACCGGACGGTAGAGCGGCCGATCGTGGAGGATCGAATCGACGACGGTCGCCAGACGCTCGACACCGGGAAGCACGGCGGAGAACGGCGTGCGCACCGCATCGGGAATGCCGGTGATGCGCGTGCCGATGAGCACGATGCGATCGCGGAAGAGATCGGGCGGCGCGGTCCCCGCCACGACATCGGCGAATGAGACCGTCGGAAACCGGCCCGCGGGTCCGAGATAGTTGACCAAGAGGCGCATCGAGGGATCGGTGGCCAGCAGATGATCGCCGAGCCAGACGCCTCGTCCCAGCTCGACCCTCACCTTGGGCCAGGGCAGGCGGCGGTAGAGCTGCACGACGCGCAGCGCCATCGAGGGGTAGTCATCGAGATCGTAGGGCAGGACCGGGTATTCGTAGCGCGGCGCGCCGTCGACGTCATAGGCGATGGTGACGTGACCCAGCGCCGCCGCCGCCTCGCCCAGCGGCGCAATCGGCGCCAGGACTCCGGTGGGACGCAGCGCATCGGGCTCGAACGAGGGATCGCGCCGCAGCGAGGCGAAGGCGGCGCCGGCGACGTAGGGCTGCACGGCGCCGGCGCGTTCCGAGTCGAAGCGGAATGCGAAAGGCAGCGCCACGGTACCCGCGCGCCCTATGGCGGCCGCCAGCGCGCGATCGCCGCCGTCGCCGGCCGACGGCACATCCGGCTCCGTGAAGAGCAGGTCGATGCCGATGACGCGCGCGCCGGCGCCGGCAAGGAAATCGACCGCGTCGGCAAAGCGCCGGCGCGGCAGCGGCCAGCGGCCGAACCGCGCAACCGTATCGTCGTCGATCAGCACGAGGACGATCTCGGGGCCCGGCGCGAGCGGCCCGCGCAAGCGCAGCCGCGTGTCGAGCGCGAAGAGCTCGAGCCGGCGCAGCCAAGGGACGTCCGGCGCCATCACGTGGAGCGCAACAAAAACCAGCATCGCCAGCAGCGCCACGCCGCCAAGCGCCGCGTCGCGCCGCCGCCGCGCGGCGCGCTCAGTGGAAGGTGGCACGCGCCAGAGTCGCGGCAAAGCGGTCATGGCTCCAGGGATGGACGGGGCCCGGCGGTTCGCCCCGCCGAACATCGACACCGTCGCCGGGCCGCTGCAACAGGACGACGGCCTGCCGCTGCGCGCCGACGCCGGAAACCGCGATGGTCCCCTTGATGATCGCCACGCCGGTACGGCCCGGCACCGCCTCGATCAGCCAGTCCGTGCCGCGCACGGCGGCAACCGCCGTCTCGGTCTCGATCTCGAACACGCCGCCGCCTGTGGCGCGGTTGACGAAGAGCCGCAGCACGCCGTCGAGCAGGCGCAGCCGCGCCATCAGCCGCCCATTCGCGGTGCCTTCATATTGCGACAGCTGAAGGCGGCTGTTGCTGCCGACGGAGATGATCGAGCCGTCGTTCAAAAGAATCTCGGCCTTACCGTCTTGGGCAATGATGGTATCGGCGCGATGAACGGGTTGGCGCGGGATCAGCGCCGCGCGGCCGGCGCCTGCGGCAAGAAACACCGCGCCCCGCACGCCGAGCACTTCGCCGATCGGCGACTCAGCGGCGGCGGTGCCGGCGGTCCAAAGGAGCAGAACCGCGACGGCGGACCCCGAAGCGAACGATCGCAGCCGCTGCATCTAGTTCACCTCCGCCGTTGGCGCCGCTCACGGTAGGCCGGCGGCAGACGCTCGCCTGTGCGGCTCATCACAGCCAAGGCCCCGGAGACCTGGAGCTGCGCGCGCGAAGGTTCTTCAAACGGGTCAGGACGACCCACAGCCGCCTGCTTTCCTGCCGGCGCGGTGGTGCGGAGCGCCCGGAGGAAGCGAGCCCGCCGGGCGATCAGCGCGTTAGCGATCGCCCGGCGAGGCCGGAGAAACTGGTGGAGCCAGGGGGATTCGAACCCCCGACCTCCGCAATGCCATTGCGGCGCTCTCCCAACTGAGCTATGACCCCAGAAGGCTGTGGACCGGCAGTCTAGCGCGGCGCCGGCCGCTGCGGGAGCGCGAAGTTAGCGATCGACGGGGCTCGCCGGCAAGGGGAAAATCGCGGCGCTCAGCGCTCCTCCTCATCCTCGACGTTCTCGATCACTTCGGCCATGTCGTCCTCGTCCTCGCCGAGCTCCGAGGCATCCTCGATCACCTCTTCCTCTTCTTCCTCCTCGCCCTCGGCCTCCTCGCCGCCCTCGACGGCGATCTCCTCGCCTTCCTCCTCGCTTTCCGCCTCCTCGGTGGCGAGCTCGGTATCGATCTCCTCCTCGGCGATCGGCTCTATCGGCACCTCGGGCGCGGCCGGCGCTTTGTTGCGCCGCGTCTTCAGCGTCGTGTCCGGATCGTAGGCCGCGCCGCATTTGGGACACGTGATGGGATCGTGATGCAGATCGTAGTAGCGCGCGCCGCAATTCGGGCAGACGCGCTTCATTCCCCATTCCGGCTTAACCATGGACCCCTACTCCGTGCTCCGGCGATGCGCGGCCAATTGCCATGATCGCGCCGCCCTGTCAAAAGCTAAATCATCGACTGCCCGGCTTTCCCCCGGGCGTTTTCCGGCGCGGCCGCTTTGTGCTAGAGACAGCGCCTCAGAGGATCGAAGACGCGTGACACCCCTCAGCTCCGGCACGGCCGCCGCGCTCAACGGCCGATTGCGCGCCCCCGGCGACAAGTCGGTGTCGCACCGCGCGCTGATCCTGGCCGCGCTCGCGGTCGGGCGCACACGCATCACCGGCCTGCTCGAAGGCGAGGACGTGCTCCACACCGCCGCCGCCATGGGCGCGCTCGGCGCCGGCGTCGCCCGCGGCGAGGACGGGGCGTGGCGGGTCGACGGCATCGGGCTGGGCGGGCTCGCCGAACCCGAGGATGTGCTCGATTTCGGCAACTCCGGGACCGGCGCGCGACTGCTGATGGGGGTCGCCGCCGGCCACCCGATCACCACCTTCTTCACCGGCGACGCCTCGCTGCGGCGGCGGCCGATGGCGCGGGTGACCGAGCCGCTGCAGCGGATGGGCGCGCGTATCCTGGGGCGCGACGGCGGCCGCTTGCCGCTCGCCGTCATTGGCGCCGCCTCGCCCTTGCCGATCACCTATCGCCTCCCTGTCGCTTCGGCGCAAATCAAATCCGCCGTGCTGCTGGCGGGCCTCTCCGCACCCGGCCATACCATCGTCATCGAGCCACAACCGACGCGCGACCACAGCGAGCGCATGCTGCGCCATTTCGGGGCCGAGGTCGCCGTCGCCGACGAGCCGGAGGGGCGGCGCATCACGCTGCGCGGCCAGCCCGAGCTGAGGGCGGCGGACCTCGCGGTTCCCGGCGACCCCTCCTCCGCGGCGTTTCCCATTGTCGCGGCACTGCTCGTGCCGGGCTCGGACGTGGTGATCGAGGGCGTCGGCGTCAACCCGCTGCGCGCCGGCTTGTTCGAAACGCTCAAGGAGATGGGGGCCGACCTGTCGCTGGCGCATGAGCGCCTCGAAGGCGGCGAGCCCGTCGCCGATCTCCGCGTGCGCGCCAGCACGCTTCGCGGCGTCGAGGTGCCGGCCGAACGGGCGCCGCGCATGATCGACGAGTACCCGGTGCTTGCCGTCGCCGCCGCCTTTGCCTCCGGGCGCACGGTGATGCACGGGCTCGGCGAGCTCCGCGTCAAGGAAAGCGACCGGTTCAGCGCCATTGCCCAGGGACTGAGCGACTGCGGCGTCGGCGTCGACGTTGCCGGCGATACGCTCGCTGTCGAGGGGGTGAGCGGGCCGCCGCTCGGCGGCACGGAGATCGCCGCCCGGCTCGACCATCGCATCGCCATGGCTTTCCTGGTGCTGGGCCTCGCCGCGCGTCGGCCGGTCGTCATCGATGACGCCGCCACCATCGCCACCAGCTTTCCCGGCTTCGTCGAGGCGATGAACGGCCTCGGCGCGCGCATTGCGCCGGTCGCCCTGTGACGGCGGCATGATCATCGCCATCGACGGTCCGGCGGCGTCGGGCAAGGGCACGCTGGCGCGGCGTCTGGCGCGACACTTCAACCTCGCCCATCTCGACACGGGCGGCCTCTATCGGGCGACGGCGCTCCATGCGCTCGACAGCGGCGGTGACCCGGAGGATCCGACGACGGCGGAAGCGGCGGCGCGAGCGGTTCGCGCCGAGGACCTCGGCGATCCGCGCCTGCGCGAGGAGCGCGTCGCCCGGGCCGCCTCGGTCGTCGCGGCGATCCCGGCCGTCCGCCAGGCGCTGCTCGCCTTCCAGCGCGGCTTCGCGCGGCATCCGCCGGCGGGGAGCACCGGCGCCGTGCTCGACGGCCGCGACATCGGCACGGTGATCTGCCCCGATGCCGATGCCAAACTGTTCGTCACGGCCGGTGTCGAGGCCCGAGCGGCGCGCCGGTTCAGGGAGTTGCAGGACGGCGGCGAGGCCGCTATATACGAGGCTGTCCTGCAGGACATGAAGGATCGTGACGCGCGCGACAGTCAGCGTCGGGCGGCGCCCCTGGTGCCGGCCGACGATGCGTTCGTTCTCGACACGACCGCGCTCGATGCCGATGCCGCTTTTGCCGCGGCGCTCGCGTTCATCGGCCGCAAGCTCGGCACCGCCCCCGGCAGAAGCTAGGGCAGTGCCTTAAGCGTTCCCTGCGGAACCGGGGTTCCTGCCGCCGCGCCCCTGCTCGTCGGCGGTCCGCCGCACCTCGCCCGCTTCCCGGCGACGCGGCGGCGAAACCAGGGAAGTGTTGGAGACGCAATGGCCGTCGCTACCCGAACCAAGACCGATGCCGGCAAGGAAAGCTTCGCCGCGCTGCTCGACCAATCGCTGGGCGCCACCTCCGGCCTCGAGGGGACCGTCATCAAGGGCGTGGTCGTCGCCGTCGAGAACGACACCGCGCTGATCGATGTCGGGCTCAAATCCGAGGGCCGCGTCCCGCTCAAGGAATTCGCCGCGCCCGGGCGGCCGCCCGAGATCAAGCCGGGCGACACCGTCGAGGTCTATCTCGAGCGGATGGAGGACAAGAACGGCGAGGCGCAGCTGTCGCGCGAGAAGGCGCGGCGCGAAGAGGCCTGGACGCAGCTCGAGCGCAGCTTCCAGGCGAATGAGCGCGTCACCGGCGTCATCTTCGGCCGGGTCAAGGGCGGCTTCACCGTCGATCTCAACGGCGCCGTCGCCTTCCTGCCGGGCAGCCAGGTGGATATCCGCCCGGTGCGCGACATCACCCCGCTGCTGGGCAGCCCGCAGCCCTTCCAGATCCTGAAAATGGACCGCTCGCGCGGCAACATCGTCGTATCGCGCCGCGCCGTGCTCGAGGAGAGCCGCGCCGAGGCGCGCTCCGAGCTGGTGGCGAGCCTCAAGGAAGGCCAGATCCTCAGCGGCGTCGTCAAGAACATCACCGATTACGGCGCCTTCGTCGATCTCGGCGGGGTCGACGGGCTGCTGCACGTCACCGATATCGCCTGGCGGCGGATCAACCATCCGTCCGAGGCGCTCCATATCGGCCAGACCGTCAAGGTGCAGGTCATCCGCTTCAACCCGGAGACCCAGCGCATCTCGCTCGGCATGAAGCAGCTCGAAGCCGATCCCTGGGAGGGCGTCGAGCTCAAATACCCGTCCGCCGCGCGCTTCAAGGGCCGCGTCACCAACATCACCGATTACGGCGCCTTCGTCGAGCTGGAGCCCGGCGTCGAGGGTCTCGTCCATGTCTCGGAGATGAGCTGGACCAAGAAGAATGTGCATCCGGGCAAGATCGTCTCGACCAGCCAGGAGGTCGAGGTGATGGTGCTCGACGTCGATCCGCAGAAGCGCCGCATCTCGCTCGGCCTCAAGCAGTGCCTCGCCAATCCCTGGGAGAGCTTCGTCGAGAAGTATCCGGTCGGCACCGAGCTCGAGGGTGAGGTCAAGAACATCACCGAGTTCGGCCTCTTCGTCGGCCTGCCCGGCGATATCGACGGCATGGTGCATCTCTCCGACCTCGACTGGAACCGGGCCGGAGAGGACGCGATCAAGGACTACAACAAGGGTGATGTGGTCAAGGTGCGCGTGCTCGATGTCGATGTCGAGAAGGAGCGCATCAGCCTCGGCATCAAGCAGCTGGCGAACGACCCCTTCGAGTCGAGCCTCGCCAGCCTGAAGAAGGGCGATGTCACCACCACCACCGTCACCGCGGTGACCGACAGCGGCATCGAGGTCATGGTCGGCGACGGTCTGCCCGGCTTCATTCGCAAGGCCGAGCTGTCGCGCGACCGTGCCGAGCAGCGCCCAGACCGCTTTGCGGTAGGCGAGAAGGTCGATGCCAAGGTGACCGCGCTCGACCGGGCCACGCGCAAGCTCACCCTCTCGATCAAGGCGCGCGAGGTCGAGGAGGAGAAAAAGGCGATGGCCGAATACGGCTCCTCCGACAGCGGCGCGAGCCTCGGCGACATCCTCGGCGCGGCCCTCTCCCGCCGCGGCGAGAAGGACAAGGAAGAAGAGAAGTAGAGGAAGTTGTCAGTTCTCAGTTGTCAGTTCTCGGTGACGGCGACCGTCACAGAACTGACAACTGACGGCTGACGACCGAGAACTCGGCCAAAGGCCGGCGGTCGAGGCATTTCTTGACGCTGGCTCAAGGGTTTGGCACGCTTCGGGCCTGGGGGAGGCGTCCGTGAGAGCGTGGCCATGACGAAGTCCGAGCTGATACAGCACTTGGCCGAACGCAATCCGCACCTCTATCAGCGGGACGTCGAGCGCATCGTGACGGCGATCTTCGACGAGATCGCAGCGGCGCTGTCGCGCGGAGACCGGGTCGAACTCCGGGGCTTCGGCGCCTTCTCGGTCAAGCGGCGCGAAGCGCGGCAAGGCCGCAATCCCCGCACCGGCGACAGCGTGCATGTCGAGGAGAAGCACATCCCCTTCTTCAAGACGGGCAAGCAGCTGCGCGAGCGGCTCAACGAGGAAATGTGAAACTCGTCCACTGGCTGGTGACGCTGCCCGTTGCCATCGTCGCGGTCGCCTTCGCGGTGGAGAATCTCGAGCGGGTGCCGGTCGGGCTGTGGCCGTTCTCCGACGCGCTGTTCATGCCGCTCTATCTCGTCGTGCTCGGCGCGCTTGCCGTCGGCTTCATTGCCGGCGAGTTCGTCGCCTGGCTCAATGGCGGGCGCTGGCGGCGCGAGGCGCGGCGCCGACGGCGCCGGATCGAGGCGCTGGAGCGCGAACTCGCCGCAACCCAAGCGCAGCTGCCACGGCACGAGACCAGCGGTCTTCCCGCAAACCCGCGCCACGATTGACTCGCCGCTTTGTCGCGGCTACCTCCGCCGCATGCGCATCCTGGGATATTCCGAGGTGGTGGCGGCGCTCGATTTCCCGGCGCTGGTCGAGGCGCTGCGGCAGATTTTCCGCGCCGGCGCGGAGGCGCCGCCGCGCCAGGCCCATGCCATTC
>DASQSR010000325.1:0-3544 GCA_035642295.1 Allostellaceae bacterium
AGGAGCTCATCGCCGGCTTCCGCAGCCAGCGGGTCGAGGACAAGAACGAGGCGGCGATGGACGAGCTCGCGCGGTTCGGCCTGGTTCGGCGGGCGTGAGGGACAAGCCTAAGCGCAGACGCTCACGAGCTGCTGGCGGCGAACTTCAGCCAGGCGTCGCCGCGCATGCCGTAGGGGCCGGTGTCGATGCGGCCTTCGACGATTCGGGCGGGATTGCCGAGCACCAGCGAGTGCGGCGGCACGTCGTGGACGACGACGCTGCCGGCGCCGACGATCGAATGGTCGCCGATCTCGACGCCGGGCAGGATGATGGCTTGTGCGCCGATGAAGCACCAGCGGCCGATGCGCGTGTCGCGATGACGGTTGTTGACGAAATCATGCGACAGCACCGTCGCCCCGAAAGTGACGATCGACTCCTCGCCGATATGGATGCCGCGCGGATTGGTCCTGTCGAGCTTCGCCGAGAAGGAGATGTGGCAGCGCGCGCCGATATCCATGCCCCAGAAGCGCCGGAGATAGAAGCGGCGCAAGGCCAGAAGGCCGGGGCGGATGCGCGTTCTTACGGCGGCGACGAGAGGAATGGCCATAAAAGGTTCACCCGAGACGTCGCACGGCGGCCGGTGGGACCCGCGGGCACGTTAAGAGATCGCGGCTTCCGGAGCAAGCCGCGAGCGGCGGCATGAAGCTCGGCCGGCTGTTCGCGCTGGGCTCGCTCGCCTCGCTCGCCCCGCTGGTCGAGTTCTCCTCGCGGCTCGGCCGCACCGTCATCCTGTCGCGCAATCTGACGCCGACGGAATTCGGCATCGGCGCGGCGCTGACGGTGCTGATGGGCATCGCCTGGCTCTCGACCGATCTGGGGCTCGACCGCTTTCTCATCCTGCGCGCGCCGGAGGAGGACCGAGACACGCTGGCGGCGGCGCACCAGCTGAGCGCCCTGCGCGGCGCCGCGATCGGCGTCCTCATCTTCCTCGCGGCGCCGTGGGCTGCGGCCTTCTTCGGCGCGCCGGGAAATGCCTGGAGCTTTCGCGCGATCGCCGGCGTCGTGCTGCTCCATTCCCTGGCGCATCTCGAGATCAAGCAGACGCAGCGGAATTTCCGCTACGGCCCGGATGCGATGGCCTATGTCATCGCCCATTCCGCGGTGCTGCTCGCCGTCTATCCGGCGGTACGGCTCCTCGGCGATCACCGCGCGGTGCTGGTGGTGCTGTACATCGAAGGCGGCACCTATGTCGCCGTCTCGCACATCGTCGCGCGGCAGCGCTACAGCCTCTGGTCGAAGCGCCCCGAGATCCGGCGCGCCGCGCTCGCCTATGGTCTGCCGCTCAGCCTCAACGGCATCGGCCTCGCGGTGATGAGCCAGCTCGACCGCGCGCTGGTGAGCCACTGGTTCGGGCTCGAGGAGCTGGCCTTCTACGCCATCATCCTCAACATGACGGTGATCCCGATCTCGGCGATCCAGCGCGTGCTCAACCAGCTCGCCATGTCCTTCCTGGCGGACCGGCGCGGCGATCCCATTGCGACGGCGCGCGTCAATTTCACCGTCCACTGGGCCTATGCGCTGGCGGCCGCGGTCTATGCCCTGTTCGTCGCGGCGAGCCTCGATCTGCTGGCGCCGCTCATCTTCGGCGCCGTCTACCGCGTGCCGCCGGCGGTGCATGCGCTGGTCGCGGTCATCGTCTGGATCCGCGTTTTCCGCGGCGCGCCGACACTCATCCTGCTGTCGGCGGGCGACACCACGCGGCTCCTCGCCGCCAATCTCGTCGCGGTGTCGTGGGTTCCCGTCGCCGCCGCGGCGCTGCCGCTGTGGCCGGGGCTCGCGACGGTGCTGGCGGCGGTGCTGATCGGCGACGCCCTGTCGCTGGTGAGCTTCCTCTGGAACACGCGCCGGCGCCTCAAGGGGCAAGTGCCGGCGGTGCTGCGCCAGCTCGCCTGGTCGTTCGCGGCGATGAGCGCCGGCTTTCTCAGCATCTGGGCCCCGGCGCTCGACGCGCCGCTCCTGCGCCCCGGGTTTCTGGCGCTGGCCCTCGTGCTCGCAGCGCTGCAGCTCGCCTATGGCGCCTGGCGCTTCCTGCCGGAGGGAAGCCGGGCGGCAGCCGCGGCCGAAAAGATTCCGACACAGAGCGCGGCTATGGTGCCGCGCGCTCGCAACGAGGGAAACCCATGATCGCCAACGGCCAGACCTTCACCAAACTGCGCATCTCGCTCGACGGGTCCATCTTCAAAGACTGCAAGTTCGAGGGCTGTGTCCTGGTGTTCTCCGGGGTCCTGCCGATCTCGCTCGAGAACAACAGCTTCGATCCCGCCTGCCGCTGGGAGTTTCGCGGCCCGGCGCGCGAGACGCTGATGTTCATGAATGCGCTCTATCGCGCCGGGGGCAAGGATCTGATCGAAGGCCTGTTCAACGGCATCCGCAGCGACGGCGGCGGCGCGGTCGCCGGCAACGCCTGAGGGAAGCAGCTCAGCCGGCGCCGGCGATCGACACCCAGCGCGACATCGAGCCGCCGTCCTGGCGCGCGATCCAGCGATAGGGCAGCGCGCCCCAGGGCGTCACGTCATAGCGGAGATTGTCGAGCACCCAGTCGCCGCCGGTGGTGGCGACGATCAGCACGAGATGGCCGTCGCCGCGCGGCGTCATCGCGGTCGCGAGCTGCAGCGCCGCCGACGGCACGCCGCGCGCCAGCAGCGCGCGGCGTTTTTCGAGGGCGTATTGAACGCACGTCGCCTTGCCGTCCACCGCGTAGTGCCAGGCGACAGCGGCCGGCGCATCGGGATCGAGCTCGCCATCGACGCCGACCTGCACCTCGTGCAGCGCCTGCCACAGCGCGGGGGTCATCGCCACCGTTGCGGCCGGCCGCGCGGGATCGCGGCATTCCTCGCGATGGCCGGCGCAGAACAGCACCGCGCCCAGCGGCTCGGCCGCCGGGCCGCCGACCGGCATGGGCGAAGCGGTCAGCGGCGCCGCCGGCGCGCAGGCGCCGAGCCACAGGACGGCCGCCAGCGCCAGAGCGGCGCCGCCGAATCGGCACAGCGCGCGCGGAGAACGCCTGCGGAATACTGCCATGTCGCGCCTCGATCAAAGAAACGCAAAGAATTGCGTTCCGTTCAACGCGACAGTGTTGGCGCTTCAGCTTAAGCAGGACCTAATTAGACCGCAGGTTACGGCGCTCTATACTGACAATCGCCAAGGTTTTATCGAATATGTTGGGAAGATTTATTTGGACGTTTTGGAAAATACGGGGAAAATTTGGCGCGAATTTTATCGATCGGCGGCACCGGAGGGCGGTGAGCCGCAGCTTCGCTGAGGCGACGCCGGGGGATTCAGCTCGGCCTACCAAATACGGGGGCTTATGAAATCATCCCAGAGCAGGTATCCGCCCAAACCCATAAAGATTGCCGCCATGCCTCCGCCGCGCAGCATCCCGTAGATGCTAGGGTGCTCCAAGCACAGGAAAAGCAGATAACCGCCCCCGCACAATGAAGCGCTTGCAAAGAGAAACAGCAGAATTCTTCTCAAGACAACTTTCATCGGTTTCGATCCAAGCCGC
>DASQSR010000326.1:0-2013 GCA_035642295.1 Allostellaceae bacterium
CTTCGCCGCGCGACGCAGCTTCTGGCGCTTTTGCGCGAGCTCCTCCTTCGGCACCGCATCGGCCTTGTTGAGGCCGATGATTTCCGGCTTCTCGGCGAGGCCGTGGCCGTAGGCGGCGAGCTCGCGGCGGATCTTGCGGTAATTGCCGACGACATCTTCTTCGGTGGCATCGACGAGATGGAGGATGACGGCGCAGCGCTCGACATGGCCGAGGAAGCGGTGGCCGAGCCCGGCGCCGTCGCTGGCGCCCTCGATGAGGCCGGGGAGATCGGCGATGACGAACTCCTCGCCATGCGCCGCGACGACGCCGAGCTGGGGCCGCAGGGTGGTGAAGGGATAGTCGGCGATCTTGGGCCGGGCGCGCGAGGTGGCGGCGAGGAAGGTCGACTTCCCGGCATTGGGGAGGCCGACGAGGCCGGCATCGGCGATGAGCTTCAAGCGCAGCCAGATCCAGCGCTCCTCGCCGGGCCAGCCGGGATCGGCGCGGCGCGGCGCACGGTTGGTCGAGCTCTTGTAATGCGTGTTGCCGAAGCCGCCATCGCCGCCCTTCAGCAGGACATGGCGCTCGCCGGGCTTGGTCACGTCGAGCAGCACCTGCTCGTTGAGCTCGTCGCGGATCTCGGTGCCGAGGGGAACGCGCAGGACGACCGAGGCGCCGCCGGCGCCGCTGCGGTTGGCGCCCATGCCGTGATGGCCCTTCTCGGCCTTGAAGTGCTGCTGATAGCGGTAGTCGATGAGGGTGTTGAGGTTCTCGGCCGCCTCGATGATCACGTCGCCGCCGCGCCCGCCATCGCCGCCGTCCGGCCCGCCGAACTCGATGAACTTCTCGCGCCGGAAGCTGACGGCGCCGGCGCCGCCATCGCCGCTCCGCACCTGGATCTTGGCCTCGTCAAGGAACTTCATGGGCTCGTGCGTCCAATGAAAAAGGGGGAATGCGGCCATTCCCCCTTGGAGCTTCGCGCTGGCGCATCGCGCCGGGTGGAAGGGCCTATTCAGCGGCCTCTTGCGGCAGCGGCGCCACCGAGATGTAGGTGCGCCCGCCGGTGGTGGTGTGGAAGACCACCTGGCCGTCGATCTTGGAGAAGAGCGTGTGGTCGCGCCCCATATCGACATTCTCGCCGGGGTGGTACTGCGTCCCGCGCTGGCGAACGAGGATGTTGCCGGCGATCACGACCTGGCCGCCGAACTTCTTGACGCCGAGGCGGCGGCCGGCGCTGTCGCGCCCGTTGCGCGAGGAGCCGCCTGCTTTCTTGTGCGCCATCTCCGTCTCTCCTTACTGGCCGGCGGTGATGCCGGTGACGCGCAGCACGGTCTGCAGCTGGCGGTGGCCGTTCTTGCGGCGGTAGTTGTGGCGCCGCCGCTTCTTGAAGATCACGACCTTCTCGGCCTTGACCTGGCGCAGCACCTCGCAGGTCACCTGCGCGCCGGCGGGCTTGGTCTTGGCCTCGGCGCCCTCGCCGACGAGGAGCACATCCTCGAGGGTGAGCGTCGCGCCGGGCTCGCCGGCGAGCTTCTCGACGGTGATGACGTCGTCTTTGGCGACCTTGTACTGCTTACCGCCGGTGCGGATGACTGCGAACATGAGCGTTGCTTTGCGCTGAAAAATCGAACGGACGGGCAGCCCCGTCCGAAGGAGGCGCACTATAGCGGCCGCCCCGCCGGTGTCAACACCGCCGGCCCCGGGGACGCCGCGCCTCGGCCGCCGGCGCCCGGCCGAAGCGGCGGCGGAAGCTAAAATGCCCAATAAAAACCGGCGGTATTCCCGCGAATACTGGCGGTTCCGTGACCTTATCCAGACACGCTTGACCCTGCGCCCGAGACGAGGCCAAATATTCGCGAGGGCAAGCCGGGTGATGGCTCCTCGTTTTCTTACTCCGGAACTTTGCGCCAGGGGAGGCGGCAATGGAGATGGACGCGCTGTTGCAGGTCGGCGGCTTTGCCGTCGCGGTGCTCGCCGCCGCCGGGATCGTCTTCGGGATCGAGGCGCTGAACGAGCGCTGTCCCTATGGCCGC
>DASQSR010000327.1:0-2045 GCA_035642295.1 Allostellaceae bacterium
CCGGCGACGCCCTCGGCGAGGCTGGTGCCGTCGAGCGTCGGAACGCCGCCGTCGATCAAGCCGCCGCGGATCAGCTCCTTCAGCAGCACCGGAACGCCGCCGATCGTGTCGACATCGACGGCGTGGAAGCCGCCGGCCGGGCGGAGATCGGCGATGAGCGGCGTGCGGCGGAAGACCTCGCCGATCTCGGCGAGAGTGAAGCTGAGGCCCGCCTCATGCGCGATCGCCGGCAAATGCAGCGCGGCGTTGGTCGAGCCGCCGGTGGCGGCGACCAGCGCCGCGGCGTTGCGGAGGCTCGCCGGCGAGACGAGATCGCGGGGCAGCGGCCCGCCGCGGCGGAGCAAATCCATGACCCGCTCGCCGGCGGCGCGCGCCAGCGCCGGACGCCGGTCGTCGACGGCGGGCAGCATGGAAGAGCCGAGCGGCGCCAGGCCCAGCGCCTCGCTCACCATCGCCATGGTGTTGGCGGTGAACTGGCCGGCGCAGGCGCCGATGGTGGGCAGGCACACGGCCTCGAGCGCCGCGAGATCGCTTTCCGCCATGGTGCCGGCCAGCACCGCGCCGACGCCCTCATAGCTGTCGAGGACGCTGACGGCGCGGCCGCGCCAGCGGCCGGGGAGGGCGCTGCCGCCATAAAGAAAGACGCCGGGCACATTGACGCGGACCATGCCCATCATGACGCCGGGCAGCGTCTTGTCGCAGCCGGCAAAGCCGACCAGCCCGTCATAGCAATGGGCGCGGATCACCGCCTCGATGCTGTCGGCGATGAGCTCGCGCGAGATGAGGCTGAACTTCATCCCCTGATGGTTCATGGCGATGCCGTCGGAGACGGCGATGGTGGTGAATTCGCGCGGCGTGCCGCCGGCGGCGGCGATCCCCTCCTTGGCATGCGCCGCCTGGGCGCGCAGCCCCATCGTGCAGGGCGTCACCTCGGCATCGGTGGTGACGACGCCGATGAAGGGCTGGCCCATCGCCGCTGCGTCGAGCCCCATGCCGCGCATGAAGGCGCGATGCGGCGTGCGGTCGAGCCCGTCGGTGGTGAGGCGCGAGCGAAGGGGATTATCGGCCATGCGTCACCCCAGCGGCGGGAGAAGGCGGCCGCGCTCGACGATGACCTCATTGTCGAGGGCGATGGTGCAATGGCGCAGCGGCAGGTCGAAATGGCCGCGGGCGAAGCGGCCGGCGGTCTCGTTGGCGCCGGTCGAGTAGAGGAAGTTGCCGGCGAAGGCGCGCAGCTCGGTGCCGTTGAGATCGGCCTTGTCATAGAGGGCGAGCGCGTCCCAGCGGGCGCGCGGGTTCATGCCCCAGCCGACATGGGAGACGGCATAGGCGTCCGGCTCGTCCCAGGCGGCGATGTAGCTGCGCATCAGCGCGGCATCGAGCCCGTCGCCTTCGATCGCCGTCACGTAGTCGCGCTCGATCGCCAAGCGGATCGGCGTCTCGAGATAGCGCTTGAAGGTGAGATTGACGTCGCCCGGCGCCATGACGAGCGTGCCGTTCACCGTCCCCGCCTTGGGGAAGCAGAGGCAGAGGCCGCCCGGCCAATAGGCGACCTTGGCGGCGGGATCGAGATAGCCGGCATTGCCGCGCACCGGCGCGCCGGCGACGTCGATGACGAGATCGGTGCCGGCAGCGGAGGTGACGCGCATCTGCCGCGCCTGGCGCAGCCTTTCCATCGCGGCGGCGACGCGGGGCGTCAGGTCCGGGTCGGGCATCAGCCGCTCCAGGATCTCCGGATGCTCGTTGGAGATCATGAAGATGCGCGTGCCCGCGGCGAGCAGCGCCGGCGTCTCCGGGGCATGCAGCAGCCCCTCGACGGTGCAGTCGATGATGATCTCGCACTCGGAAAGAGCGCGGATGACCGCGGGATGCTGCTGCAGCGCCTGCGAGGCCCCGGTCGAGCGCACCGGCACGGGCGCGGCCTCCGGCGGCGTCGGCAAGGTCAGATGGAAGGCGCGGGCGCCGAGCTCGAAGAGGGCGAGCTCGGCGAGCTTGACGTTGACGGCGCGCGACAGCGTCTCCGACAGGATGGCGACGAGCGTGCC
>DASQSR010000328.1:0-6475 GCA_035642295.1 Allostellaceae bacterium
AGCGGTGTGCGATCGTCATCGACGACGGCGATCGGGATCTTGCGGACGAGTTGCCCCAGATAGGGCTGCGGATAGAAGATGCCGTAGAACACCGGCGCGATGATCAGGAGGCCGAAGACGCTGCGATCGGCCAGCACGCGGCGCCACTCGCCGGCAAAGGCGGCGCCGAGGCCGGCCCCCGGCGCATCGCGCAGCGGGGGCGGTTCCGCCTCGCGGCGGCCGGGCGAGAGCCGCCGCAGGCGCAGCCACGCGAGCCAGAACAGCCCGAGCGCCATCGCGGCGAGAATCGCGAAGGGCGTCGCCGAGGCATGAACCGGCGCGCCGCGCGCGGCTTGATCGGACAGAATCTGCAGATACCAGCGCAGCGGCAGCAGAGCGCCCCAGCCGCGCGCAAAGGCGTTCATCGCCAGCACGGGAAGCCCGACCCCGGCAAAGCCGAAGGCCGGCGAGGCGATGATCGCGTTGATGCTCAGGCCGAGCGGAAGGTCGCGGACGAGCAGTTGCACCAGAGCCGCCAGCGAGAGATATGCGGCAACGAACAGCATGGCCGCGACGACGATCATGAAGATGTCGCCGCGATAGGACAGCGCGAACCCCGCGTGCAGGATCAGCGCGTCGATCGCCAGCAGCAGGAAGAAGATGCCGAACAGCGGCCCCAGCTTGCCGACCAGCGCGGTGAGCGCGCTGCCGCCGGCGCAGCGCAGCCAGGCGCGCCGGCTGCGCCGCGAGAATTCGGAGCCGACGGCGTAACAGGCCGCGATCGCGATCACGATATGGAGCGTCGTCGGCATCACCGCGCGCAGGAGAAACCCGGCATAGTTGAGGGCGGGGTTGGTCAGGACGTATTGCTCGACGGTGAGCGGTCCGCTGCCGACCGGCTGCAGACGCACCTCGCGCAGCGGCGAGAGAGCCGCGGTCGCGGCGGAGATCGCGGCACGCAAGCCGCTCGCGGCAATGTTGCCCGGCGTGAAATACTGCTCGTTGTAGAAGGCGATGATCTGCGGCCGGCGCCCGGCCCTCAGGTCCTGCTCGAATTGCGGCGGGATGTAGACCGCGGCGATGGCGCGCCCCGAACGGATCGCACGGGTCGCCGCGGTCAAGGTGTCGGCACGCTCGGCGACGCTGAGGCCCGGCGCCGCGGCGATCGCCTGAACGATCTCCGTCGAGGCGGTGGAGCGGTCCATATCGACGACCACGAGGTCGAGCCCGCGCACGACGGCGCCGCTGAACGTCCAGCCGAGGACGGCAAAGGCGATCAGCGGCAGCACGACGATCAAGAAGAAGCCGGCGGGATCGCGGCGGAAGAACCGGATCTCGCGCACCGCAACGAGGCGGAGACCCGGTCGCGGCGGCGGTCTCATGGGGAACGCTGCGACCAGTCGGTATAGACGCTCATGCCCGGCCGCAATCCGTCGATCTTTTCAATGGGGTATGCACGGATGGCGAAAGTGCGCAGGTCGAAATCGCCGGTCGCCCGCGTCGCCCGCCAGCCGGCGTATTCGCCCTTGGCGGCGATCACGCGAATCTCGGCGGTGATCCGGCGGTTGCCCAGCGCGGGGACGCGCACCTCGATCCGGTCGCCCTGCTTGAGCCCCGCCATCAGGTCTTCGCGCAGCGAAAAGCCGAGCCAGGTATCGCCGAGATCGACCAGCGACAGCAGCGGCACGCCGGGCATGACGACTTCGCCCTCCTCGACCGGGATCCGATAGACTTGAGAAGCGACGGGCGCGGTGATCGTCAGCTGATCGGCGAGCGCCTTGATCGTGTCGATCTTCGCCGCCGCCTTGGCGACATTGGCCACGGCGATCTCGTGCTCTTCGGCGGTGAAGCCGCGCACCGCCTCCTGATAAGCGAGCCGCGCCTGCTCGAGCCGCCGCTGCGCCACGGTCAGCTCGTTGGTCGCCTCGTCGAGCTTCGACTGCGACGCGACTTTGTTCGCGGCGAGGTTCCGCGTGCGGTCGTAGGTCTGCTGGGCGAGCGTGACTTCGGCCGCGGCGCGATCGACCTCGGCGCGGCGCAAGGCGATGATCTCGCTGCGCGTTCCCGCATTGATCCGCGCCAGCTCGGCGTCGGCGACGGTCTTTTCCGCTTGGGCCTCGCGCAGCTCGGCCATCAGCTCCGGATTGTCGATCACCAGCAGGGTTGCGCCCGCGGGGACGTTCTCGCCGCGCGTCACGGCGAGCTTGGCGAGGCGGCCCGAAACCCGCGCGGCAATGTCGATGCGGGTACTGTCCACTTCGCCCTGAACGAGCAGAGGCTCGGGACGCGCCAAGTACCAGATCGCGAGGCCGATGACGGCGACGAAGATTACGGCGGCGACGAGCGCCTGCGGATTGAGCCGCCGCGGGCGCGGAACCGCTTCTGTCCCGCGGGACGCGATGCGGTCGCTGCCTGCCTCGTGCTCGCTCATCTTGGCTGCGTTCTATCGATCATGTCAGGCCCCCCGACCGGACAGCATATTTCGCTCCAACCTGAATAAAAGCAACCTTCAGGCCCCGTGGCGTGGATGCCGGCCGATCCCCGATGCGTATAACGCGGGTTTAATGCGCAGCCTCGTCAGGAGAAGCTACGATGAACCGCGTGATGTGCGCTCTCGCCGCTGTTCACATCAAGGGGCGTTGGAGCGAGAGCACGCGCCGTGCTTGATCCCGATCAAGCTCGCGTCGCCGGCCCGCTCTTTCGCTTTGCTGGCCTAAGCCCCCAATCAGGAAGCCCGCCGACCATGATGAACCTCGGACGCACAGCCCTTCGCCGCTTTCCGGCCGTCGCGGTCGCCCTGTTCGCCGCGGCGACCCTTGCCCTGCCCCTCAGTCCCGGCGCGCAAGGGCAGACCACGTCTCCGACGCCGACGGCCCAGCCCGCGGCGAAGCGCCCGATGCAGACGACGGTCAAACCCGATCCTTACGTCGAGGGGCAGATCGCTTTTTTGAAAGCCGCGCTCGACATCGCGCCGGCGCAAGAAGCGCAATGGGACAAGATTGCCGCCGTGATCCGCGAGAACGACCGCCAGACGCAGCAACTCTATGACAAGCTTCAATCCGATCCCTCGCAGCCGCAAACCGCTGTCCAGCGTGCCGAGCTGCAACTCCAGTCGGCCGAGCTTGGGACCCAAGAGGCGAAGCGCTTCCTCGATGCGTTGCGACCGTTCTACGCGAGCCTGTCTCCCGACCAGAAAGCCACGGCTGACCAGGTGCTGGGGCAATTAGCGAAAAACCCGGCGCCGCCGCCGCCGAACGCGCCGCCGCCCTCTCGTTAAGAAGTTACGCTGCGTCCTCCGGCAGGGTGAAGACCGCGCAGGGCGCGGCGATGCCGCGCAAGCGGTGCTCGCCCAGCGGGACCAGGGGCGCTGTCGTCTCCGCGGCGACGGCGCCGCTGACCAGCACGGTGCGGCCCAGCGGGCGACAGAGACCTTCAAGGCGGCTCACCAGGTTGACCGCCGGCCCGATCGCGGTGAAGTCCAGCCGGTCGGCCGTGCCGACATTGCCCCACAGCATGTCGCCGAGATGGAGGGCGAGGCCGAAGTGGAGCGACGGCAGGCCTTGCCCGCGGCGTGCGCGGTCGAGATGCGCCATGCCGGCTTGCGCCGCGGCGACGGCGCGGAGCGCGGCGTCGCAGGCGATGGCGGGGGGCTGCTCACCGAGCGGGAAGATCGCCAGCACGCCGTCGCCGATGAATTTCAGCACCTCGCCGCCGAAGGCGTGAACGGCGCCGGCGAGACGATCGAACCAGGCGTCGAGCACGGCGACGACCGCCTCCGGGGTGAGGCACTCCGACAGCTCGGTGAAGCCGCGCAAATCGCCGACGAGCAGGACCGCGCGGATGGTCTCGCCGAGTGCGCGCCGCGACTGCCCGGCCAGCACCTGGGCAGCGCCGCGGCGGCCGACATAGGCCTCGAGCAGCGCCGCCAGGGTCGCCCGCCAACCGAGGCTCGCCAGGGGCGCGGCGGCGAAGCGCGCGGCCTGACGCAACAGCGCGGATTGTCCATCGGTGAGCGGCCGGGAGGCCGCCCAAGCGAGCACCGGGCCGGCGGCAGACGGGCTGCCGGCAGCGGGTCCGGCAACCTCCTCCAGCACCGACCCGGCGCCTAGGCGCGCGAGCCAGTCGCGGCCGACCCTGCCCGCTTCCGCACCGCCTCCCGTCCCGACCGGGCCCATCGGCTCGAAGCCCAGCGCCTCGATCACCGCCCCGGTCTCCGCGCGCCACAGCCAGGTCCGGCGGGCGATGATCGGATGCGGCACCGCCAAGGTCAGGGCGCCGCCGGCCAGCGGCAGGCCGTCAGCGAGCAGCCGCGCGCCGAGCTCGGCCAGGAAGCGGTCGGCGCCCGGCGTGGCGCAGGCCTCGTCCAACAGCCAGGCGAGGGGCGCGGGCAGATCCATGCCGCGATCATGGCGCCACGGCCCCCGGCCTGTCATCCGCGCGGCGGCCGCGAGACGCGAGCGCCCGATCAATCGCGCCACACTTGTCACTCACGCCGTCGGGCGGCCGTCATCAATCTATCTACCGAGGCAAGCCAAGGAGAGAGCGATGGAAGAGGCCCTCGTCGTCCGCCGCGAGCAGCACATCACGGCGCCGCCCGCGGCAGTGTTCGCTCTGCTGACCGATCCGGACAAGATCCTGCGCTGGATGGGGACGGAGGCGCAGCTCGAGCCGCGGCCCGGCGGCCTCTATCTCGTCAACGTCACCGGCGCGCGCTTCGCCCGCGGCGCCTTCCGCGAGGTGGTGCCGGTGCATCGCCTCGCCTACAGCTTCGGCTGGGACGGCAGCGAGACGGTGCCCCCGGGATCCAGCCTGATCGAGATCGACCTGATCGAGCAGGGGGACGGGACGCTGCTGCGCTTCACCCACAGCGGACTTCCCAATGCCGAGCAATGCGCCGGCCACGCGCAGGGCTGGGCTCATTACTTCGGCCGGCTGGCCGAGGCGGCGGCCGGGCGCGACCCCGGCCCGGACCCCTGGCACGGCCGCACCGGCCGGGACTGACGGCTTCGGACGCGCGCGCCTCCAGACATGAAGGTGACGCAGACGGATTTGCGGCCGCTCATGACTGGCACGCTCCCTTCGGCACGGTGGTGGTGCGTGGCAGCGCCTTGCCGGTCTCGAGGAAGCTCTTGAGGCTGGAGAGGACTTGCGGCCAGCCCTGCGCGACGGCGTCGATCGCCTTGTGCGGCCCGTCGGCCTCGTGGGTGACGGTGAGCTTCGTCATGTCGCCGTCGCGCTCGATAAGGAACGTGCAGCGCGTGTCGCCGTCGGCCTTCAGCTCCGGGCGGAACTCGTTGCGCCACTTCAGCACCAGCCGCCGCGGCGGGTCGCTCTCGAGCACCGCGCCGGTATCGGCGACGCGCCCGTCGCCGAACACCAGACGCCAGGGCGATCCCGGCGTCCAGTCGGATTCCTGATGCATGCCGAACCAGTATTGCCGGGTGAATTCCGGCTCGGTGAGCGCCTGCCAGAGCTTCTCGGGCGTGGTGCGGATGTAGGTGACGTAGACGAAGCGGCTCTCACTCATCGCTTTTTGCCTCCAGCTTGCGTTTCAGATCGCTGAGCGCGCGCAGGCGCGAGCGCTCGTACTTGCCGATCCAGCGGTCGGCGATCTCGTGAATGGGAACGGGGTTGAGATAGTGCAGCTTCTCGCGGCCGCGCTTTTGCGTCACCACCAGATTCGCCTCCTCGAGCAGCGCCAGATGCTTGGTCACGCCCTGCCGCGTCATCCCCTGCCCCTCGCACAGCTCGCCGAGCGTCTGCCCGTTCCGCGCATGGAGACTGTCGAGCAGTCGCCGCCGCACCGGATCGGCAAGCGCGCGAAAGACCGCGTCCATGCTCATGGGAGCAATATGCAACCTTATGGTTGCCTTTGCAAGCGGGTTTTTGAGGCGGCGATTTTCGATCGCGCGCCCGCGATCGCTGCTTACGCCGTCTCGGTGAAGAGCTCGCGGCCGATCAGCATGCGGCGGATCTCGGAGGTGCCGGCGCCGATCTCGTAGAGCTTGGCGTCGCGCAACAGGCGGCCGGTGGGGAACTCGTTGATGTAGCCATTGCCGCCGAGCGCCTGCACCGCCTCGAGCGCCATCTGCGTCGCCTTCTCGGCGGCGTAGAGGATGGCGCCTGCGGCGTCCTTGCGCGTCGTCTGGCCGCGGTCGCAGGCGCGCGCCACGGCGTAGACATAGGCGCGGCAGGCATTCATCGTCGTGTACATGTCGGCGAGCTTGCCCTGCATCAGCTGGAACTCGCCGATCGCCTGGCCGAACTGCTTCCGCTCATGCACATAGGGGAGGACCGCCTCGAGGCAGGCCTGCATGATGCCGAGCGGCCCCGCCGCCAGGACCGCGCGCTCGTAATCGAGGCCGCTCATCAGCACGCGCACGCCGTCATTGACGCGGCCGAGCACGTTCTCCGCCGGCACTTCGCAATCCTCGAAGACGAGCTCAGAAGTGGGCGAGCCGCGCATGCCGAGCTTGTCGAGCTTCTGCGCCGGGCG
>DASQSR010000329.1:0-5518 GCA_035642295.1 Allostellaceae bacterium
GCCGCTCGGCGACGCGCTGCGGCTCGCCATCGCCGCCCTCCCCGATGCGAGCAAGCCGGCCGAGATCGCCGCGTCGCTCCCGGTCGCGCTCGCGGCGCTGCTGCGGCAGCGAGCGGGACAGCCGCCCGTCGAGCCCGATGCGGCGCTCGGCACGGCCGCCGATTTCCTGCGCATGCTGCACGGGCAGAAGGTGGCGCCGGCGCTTGCCGAGGCGCTCGACGCCTATCTCACCACGGTGATCGACAACGGGCTGGCCGCCTCCACCTTTGCCGCGCGGGTCATCGCCTCGACCCGCGCCTCGCTGGTGGCGGCGCTGCTCGGCGGCTATTGCGCCTTGACCGGGCCGCTCCATGGCGGCGCGCCGGGACCGGTGCTCGACATGCTGGACGAGATCGGCAATGACGCCGCGATCGACGCCTGGCTCGAGCGGACGCTCGCCCGCGGCGAGCGGCTCATGGGCTTCGGGCACCGCGTCTGGCGCGGCCGCGACCCGCGCGCCGATGCGCTGAAGGCGGCGTTGCGGCGGCTCGGTCCCGATCAGGGCCGCATCGGCTTTGCCGAAACGGTCGAGCGCCGCGCGCTGGCGGCGCTGCAGCGCCGGAAGCCGGACCGGACGATCGCCACCAATGTCGAGTTCTATACCGCGCTGCTGCTGGAAGCGGTCGGGCTGCCGCGCGATGCCTTCACCCCGGTCTTCGCCATGGCGCGCAGCGCGGGCTGGCTTGCCCATGCGCTCGAGCAGCAGAAGACCGGGCGGCTCATTCGCCCGGCCGCCGCCTATATCGGTCCGCGGCCCGAAGCCGCCTGAGCCGAGACCCGCGCCGCCGTGCTATGCCTCTCCCGCACGGGAGAGGGCAATGGGCGACATCCTCGCCGGCCTCGAGCGCGGCTACGGCCTGCTGCGCTCGGCCGCGATCTATCACGGCAATCCGCTGAAGCGGCGGCGGGCGCGCGCCTTCTACCGCGGCTTCGTCCGGGCGGGCGGGCTGTGCTTCGACATCGGCGCCCATCTCGGCGACCGCACCGGGCATTTCCGCGCGCTCGGCGCGCGCGTCGTCGCCGTCGAGCCGCAGCCGCCAGCGGCGGCGGTGCTGCGCCGGCTGTTCGGCGGCGATCGCGGCGTCGTCATCCGCGAGACGGCGCTGGGCGCGGCGCCAGGGGAAGCCGAGCTCGCCATCGACCCGCGCAACCCGACGGTGGCGACGCTGTCGCCGCGCTGGCGCGCCGCGGTGGGGGCGAGCGCGGGCTTCGCCGGCACAAGCTGGCGCGAGCACCGGCGCGTTCGCGTCGAGACGCTCGACGCGCTCATCGCCGCTTATGGCCTGCCGGAGTTCTGCAAGATCGACGTCGAAGGCTTCGAGGCGGAAGTGCTCGCCGGCCTGTCGCAGCCGATCCCGGCGCTCTCCTTCGAATACATTCCCGCGGCGCGGACCGAGGCGCTCGCCGCGCTCGCTCGCTTGGCGGCGCTCGGCCCCTACCAGTTCAACCGCTCGGTGGGAGAGAGCATGCGCTTTGCAGAGGCGCGCTGGCGGAGCGCGGCGGCGATGGCGGCGGAGCTGGGCGCACTTCCCGCGGAGGCCGGCTCGGGCGATGTCTATGCCGCTCTCGCGCCGCCGGGACCCGCGGGGTAGACATGGAGAATTCTTCACCTTGCGGCAAACTGGGTGTAATACCCGGCGGGTCATGCTCTGGTGGTGGAGAGGATGAAGGGATTGGCGCTCGCGCTCTTCGCGCTGGTTTCGGCGGCGGCGCTGGCGCACGCCGCCGCCGCGGCGAGCGCGCCCGCCCCCGCTGCGACGACGCAGGCGACGGAGCCGATGTCGCGCGCGCAAGTCCGCCAGACGATCGAGGATCACGGCTATTTCGAGCTGCGCCACCTCGAACGCGGCGCGGACGGCAGCTGGCGCTGCACGGCGCTCGCCGATGCCGGCAAGCGCGTTACCGTCATCTTGAACAGGAGCGGCGGCATTACCGAAACGGCTGTGCCGGGAGGCGACAGCCCATAAGCACAAGGGGGAGCGCGATGGGAGTCCGGGTGAGAGGCTTGATGGCGATCGTCGCGGTGCTCGCCGTGTCGACCGCGGCGGCGCATGCGGCCTATACCTACAAGAGCGCACGCAAGCTCTATGACGATTGCGCCGCGCCGGCGAAGCTCAAGAACGGGGCGCCGACGGTGAAGCGCGAGCAATGCACCGCCTATCTGAACCAGGTGCTGAGCGCCTGGAACCTCAATCAGGACAACGGCGTCTGCTCCGCCCATACCGGCGGCCAGCTGCCCGACGCCTATGTCCACTACTGGCAGAAGCGCGGCCTCGGGGTTCTCAAAGGCGAGTTCCGCTCGGCCGAAGCCTCGGTCAACGATTTCCTCGACAGCCAGAGGCAGCACTGCCCCGACCGGCCACAAGAAGGCGATCCCGACCAGCAGTGACCTTCTTGCGGCGTCGCCTTGGAATCTCGGCGCAGGCCCCGCTATCCTTGCGCGCCTCATAAGCTCCGGAGCAGTCTCCTCGGTGGCATCGCGCGGTCGTATCGTCCTCCTGCACTTTGCCGGCCAGATGCCGTTGGCCGGAATCGCCTGGCAGGCGATGCACTACATCCTGGGACTGGAGCGCCTCGGTTATGAGGCGTGGTACGTCGAGGATCACGGCGCCAATCCCTATGACCCGCGCGTCAACAGCGTCGTGATGGAGTGCGACTACAACGTCGCCTTCGTCCGGCGCATGATGGAGCGCTACGGGCTCGGCGAGCGCTGGGCCTATTGGGACGCGATCAACGACGTCTATCACGGGATGTCGCGCGAGGCGGTGCACCGCCTCTATCGCGAGAGCGACGCGCTGATCAATCTCTGCGGCGCGGTGCGGCTGCGCGACGAGCACATGGCCTGTCCGCGCCGCATCATGATCGACACCGACCCGGTCTTCGAGCAGATCAAATACGCCAAGGCCGATCCCGCCGCGCGCTCCTATCTCGACGCGCATACCGATTTCTTCACCTATGGCGAGAATGTCGGCGGACCCGGCTGGATCGTGCCGCTCTGCGGCATTCCGTGGAAGCCGACGCGCCCGCCGGTGGTGCTGGAGGAATGGCCGACCGACACCGAGGCGCCGTCCTGCTTCTCGACCATCGCCACCTGGGAGAACAAGGGCAAGCACATCGATTTCGCCGGCGAGAGCTATGTCTGGTCGAAGCACGTCAACTTCCTGCGCTTTCTCGAGCTGCCGCGGCGGACGCCGCAATGCTTCACCCTGGCGATGCTGCCGCCCGATCCGGCGCTGGCGGCGGAGCTCGGGCAAAAGGGCTGGCGTCTCACCGATCCGCGGCCGGTGTCCGCCAGCATGGAGCGCTATGCCGAGTTCGTCTGCGGCTCGCGCGGCGAGTTCACCGTCGCCAAGGACATCTATGTGCGGCCCAACAGCGGCTGGTTCAGCGACCGCAGCGCCTGCTATCTCGCCGCCGGGCGGCCGGTGATCACGATGAAGACCGGCTTCAGCCGCTTCTATCCCGTCGGCGAGGGGCTGTTCGAGTTCACCGACATGGACGAGGCCGTGGCGGCGGTCGACCGCGTCAATGCCGACTACCCGCGCCACAGCCGGGCGGCGCGCATGCTCGCGGCCGAGTATTTCAGCAGCGACATCGTGCTCTCGGCGGTGATGGGCGCGGCGGGCGTCGGATGATCGCTGGGAGGGTGCCCGCTACCAGGTGAATTCGGCGACGGTCACCTGGTCGTCCTTCATCGGCCAGGTGCGCACGGCGATGGGCTCGCGATTGAGCACCGCCATCACCGTCTGCTGCGGCTCGCCGGGAAAATCGGCCTTGGCGAGCGAGATGCCGGGCACGCCGGCCGCGATCTCCGGCGGCGTTTTGCCGTCGAGCAGGATGCGGTCGCGACCGAGGCCGAAATAGCCGCGCGGGCGGCTGATATAGACGACGGCGCCGGCGGCGCGGTCGTCCTTGGCGAGGAGCTGCGGGGTCAGGTCGACGTAGCGGCTGGAGCGCAGGAAGCCCGAGCGGTAGATGTGCGTGACGGGAAGCCCGGGCACGGCGACGACGAACTCGTAATGCGCCTTGGGCTCGAGCTTGAGCGGCCCCCATACGCCGTCCTGGCCGGTAACCTTGCGCAGCAGCGCATCGCCGATCCGCTCGCCGGTCTTGGTCGACACCTTGTAGACCTCGACCACGGCATTGGCGACGCCGATATTGGTCGGCGCCACGCCGTCATAGCTGGTCACCTTGCCGTCGAGGACGATGGCTCTCTCGGGAAGAGGGAAGCGCCGGCCGGGCTCGCGCCCGGTGATGAAGTGGTACATGGCGGCGAATGCCGTCGGGCCGAACGCGACCTCGCGACCGTCGGCATGGGGGATCACCACGTTGGTCGCGCCCTTGAGCTCCGGCCCCTTGTAGCCGACACCGGGAGCGGTCTCGTCCGGCGCGATCGTGCGCTCGCCGGGTTGCGCGAAATGATCGTCGGCATCGCTGCGGAGGGTGAGGAAGCGCACGCCCGGGACGACCTCGCGCGGCGTCGAATTAAGGTCGCGCATAAACGGCGAGTCGCCGTTGAACTCGCTGCCGGGGAGCAGCTTGTCCGAGACGATGATGCCGTGATCGAAGGCGCCGCACAGGACGGCGATGGCGGTGTGCGCGGCGCCGCCGGCGTTCTTGAGATAGTTGCGGACGATGTTGCCGCCGCGCCCCTGAGCGATGAGGATGACCTTCGGCGCGTGCGTGCGCTTTTGCAGGGCGGCAACCGCGGCGGCGAGCTGCTGCGTTGCTTCGCCGACGGTGGAATGGCCGGGCTCGGGCTGATCATAGACGCGGCTGGCGAGCGGGTAGCGCAGCTCCAGCGCATCGAGGAGAGCGCTGGGATAGCCGTTCGATTCGAAGCGCCAGATCGTCGTCATCCAGACCGCGGCCGACTCGCCATTGCCGGGAACGAACAGGATCGGCAGCGGCTTCTCGGCCGCCGTCGCGGCGCCGGGCAGCATCAACGCCGCGATCAGCGCCGCGGCCATCGCGCGCCAGAGCCGGCTCATGCCTGCTCCCGCGGCGCGGCAATGGTTCGGGCCAGCGCCGCCGCGCCGACGCGCCGGGCGGCATCAGGTACTTGCAACGTCATGACGCGCGATCCTTGCCGAGGGGCGCGGTCGGCGCAAGCGGGGCGGCGCGCAAACCGTTGCAGCAGCGTACCGAACGGCGGCGGCGCTGGCGCGCTCAGGGCGGCGTGGTCGCCGGCAGGCCGAGCAGCGCGCGCCGGCGCAACCAGAGGCTCGGGCGGTAGCGGTCGGAGCCCGTGCTCTCGAACAGGCGGCACATGATGTCGTAGCAGCGCTGCACGCCGATGCGATCGGCGAAGCCCAGCGGCCCCAGCGGGTAGTTGAGACCGAGCTGCATCGCCTTGTCGATGTCGGCGGGGCTGGCGAGCCCCATCTGGGCCATCTCCGCGCCGAGATTGGCGATCATCGCGACGACGCGCTGAGCGATGAAGCCGGGGCTGTCCTTGATGCGGGTGACCGCGCGACCG
>DASQSR010000330.1:0-2905 GCA_035642295.1 Allostellaceae bacterium
GCGTCCCATGCCTGAACCGGCGCGGTGAGCAAGCGGCCGACCGCGTCCATGGCGTGGGCCTCGGACAGCGTGTGCGTGACGCCGACCAGGGAGAAGCCCCGCTGATCGCCGCCGCGGCGCAGCCAGGCATAAGCGCCGAGATCGGGGCCCGGCGTATAGAGAGTGCCGATCTCGGCGAGGCCAGCGATGTCGTCCCACCGCAGCAGGTCGACCGGCCCCTCGACGCCGGCATGGCGCTCGACGAGCTCGCGAAATGCCCCCGCGTCTTCCGCCTCGCGCACGAGACAGGCAAAGCGCGTCGCTTGACGGAGATAGGCTGCAAGAAAGCCGGCCGAGGCGGAGCGGCGGCCGGCCACCGTGCTGGCGAGATTGTAGTCGGCGGCGGCGAAGGCGATGACCGCCTCCGTCGCGCGGGCCGCCGCCACGCCGGCATCGGCACTCTCCCTGGGCGGCGCCGCGGCCGGCACCCGCGCAGAAGACATTGCCGCACTCTCCCTCATCGCGATGCCGCGCCGTCTGAGCGGGCAAATCGCCCTATCCTCTACGCGTTCATGGTTAAAGGCGCGTAAAGCCGCGAGGCGTCGCCGCGCCACTCTCCGCCGCGACCGGCGCCGCGCGCTGTGCGCGGCAGAATCCCTCGGCTTTTAGGCAAAAGCGCCGGAGCGTTAACCAATGCTTTTAGGGCTTTGTTAAGTCGCCCCCCTCTACATTTGCGGTTACACGAATGGAACTCGCGACAACCGTGAAGACAGACGCACATTCTTCGCTCGGCTCCTCGTCGATGGACTGGCTCGACGTCGTCGGCCCCATCGCGTCGCCGGACAGCCTGCCGCCGCCCGACACCAAGCGCTGGGTCATCCGGCGCAAGGCCGAGGTCGTCGCCGCGGTTCGCGCCGGCATCATCACGCTCGAGGAAGCCTGCCGCCGCTACACGCTGTCGATCGAGGAGTTCCTCTCCTGGCAGCGTCTCGTCGACAGCCACGGCCTGCCGGGCCTGCGCGTCACCCGCCTCCAGGACTACAGAGAGATCGAGCGGGAGCGCTGACCGAGCGCCGCAGGCGCTCGTGTCAGGCGGGCGACAGCGGTTGCGCTTGCAACCGCGAGAGCCCGCACCGTGCGGACTAGCAGAGTCTTTCTTTCCATCATCCCCCTCCGCGGCTAGCCCGCTCTGCGCGGCTCCCGCGGTTGCTCCGCAACCGCTGACGCCGCCGGCGACGAACGCTGCGCGTTCGCGCCGCGCCGCCCTCGACGAACGGCTGCGCCGTTCGCGGAGGGAATTTCCTGCCGCCCTCCTGGGTAATTTCTGCCGGTCATTTACCGGTTATTCACTGAAGCGCCGCTAGGGTCTTCGCCGGGCCCAGAGCCCGCCGAACGAACCCTTGGGATCAGCGACGGTGAACGGCCTTCTTCAGACCTTGCGCGGCCTCGGTACGCTCCGCCTCGCCATGATCGGCGGCGTCACGCTGGCGATGATCGCGTTCTTCGCCTTTCTCACCACCCGGATTTCGCAGCCGGGCATGACGCTGCTCTACAGCGATCTCGATCTGCGCGACAGCGGCGCCATGACGCAGAAGCTGGACGCCATGGGCATCCAGTATCAGATCAAGGGCGACGGCGCGCAGATCCTGGTTCCCGCCGACCAGGTGGCGAAGCTGCGCATGACGATGGCGGAGGCCGGCCTCCCGCATGGCGGCACCGTCGGCTACGAGATCTTCGACAAGTCCGACGCGCTCGGCACCTCGAGCCTCGTCCAGAACATCAACCGCCTGCGCGCGCTCGAAGGCGAGCTGTCGCGCAGCATCACCTCGATCGACTCCATCGAATCGGCGCGCGTCCACCTCGTCCTGCCACGCCGCGAGCTGTTCTCCACCGACCGGCAGATCCCTACCGCTTCGATCATCGTCAAGATGCGCGGCCCGCTGCGGCTGCAGAAGCCGCAGGTCGCCGCGATCCAGTATCTGGTCGCCTCGGCGGTCCCGGGCCTGTCGCCGACGCGCGTCTCGATCGTCGACAGCGAGGGCAACCTGCTCGCCCGCGGCGACGGCGACACCGACAGCACCGCCATCGCCAGCAACGCCGAGGAGCAGCGTATCAACTACGAGAACCGGCTGGCGCGCAACGTCCAGGAGCTGCTCGAGCGCACCGTCGGTCCGGGCAAAGCGCGCGTCGACGTCCACGCGGAGATGGACTTCGACCGGATCACCACGAACTCCAAGAGCTTCGATCCCGACCAGCAGGTCGCCCGCTCGACCCAGACGACCAGCGATACGAGCTCCAGCAGCGACAGCGGCGACCAGCCGGTGACGGTGCAGACCAATCTGCCGAACGCGCAGACCTCGACGTCGTCCGGCGGCGGCCGCAGCGCCTCCTCGCGCAACGAGGAGACGACCAACTACGAGATCGGCGAAACGGATCGCAGCCAGGTGCGCGAGACCGGCATGGTGCAGCGCCTTTCCGTCGCCGTGCTGGTCGACGGCACCTATACCATCGCCGCCAACGGCAACCGCACCTACCAGCCGCGCTCGCCCGCAGAGCTGCAGCAGCTCACCCAGCTGGTGCGGACCGCGATCGGCTACGACGCCAAGCGCGGCGATACCGTCGACGTGGTCAACCTGCCCTTCACCGGCGCCGACGAAGCGATCCCGGCGTCGCCGGGCACCGTCCTCGGCTTCGAGCGCACCGACCTGGTGAAGCTGGGCGAGATGGTGGTCATCGCCGTGGTCGCGGTGCTGTTCATCCTGCTGGTGGTCCGCCCGCTGCTGCTGCGCGTGCTCGAGCAGAACGCCGCGAACGCCGGGGGCGAGGGCGCCAACCTGCTACCGGGACAGGTCGCCGGGCACGGCACACCGGCGCTACCGCCGCCCGCCGGCCTCGCCCCGGCGCTCGCCGCCGCCGGCGGGGCGAT
>DASQSR010000331.1:0-3012 GCA_035642295.1 Allostellaceae bacterium
CGCCGCGCGCCGCTCAACCCGCCGCCAGCGCCCAGGCGGCTTCCGCCAGCTCGCGCGCCTTGGTGCCGCGGTCGAGGGCGCCGGGCGAACTGACATTGCCGTCGAGGCCGCGCTTGTAGACGCCCTGCGAAATGGCGGCGAGGCGGAACAGCGACAGCACGAGATAAAAGCGCCAGTCGCTGATGCCGTCGCGCCCGGTCCGCCGGCAATAGGCGGCAAGATAGTCGGCTTCGCTCGGGATGCCGTAGTCGGACGTCAGCGCCATGAGATCGCCGCGCCCGCGATCCGCCACGTGCCAGGGAAGCGCGTTATAGGCGAGGTCGGCGAGCGGATGGCCGAGCGTGCCGAGCTCCCAGTCGACGATCGCGAGGATGCGCGGCTCGGTCGGGTGCCAGATCATGTTCTCGAGGCGGAAATCGCCATGCACGATCGTCGTCTCGTCCGCGGCCGGAAGGTGCTCCGGCAGCCAGCGCTGCAGCTGCTCCATCGCCGGCAGCACATCGGTCTTGCTGGCCTCGTATTGCTTCGACCAGCGCTGGATCTGCCGCGCGGCATAGCCACCTTCCCGGCCGTAATCGGCAAGGCCCAGGGCGCGGTAGTCGACGCGGTGCAGCCGCGCCAGCACGTCGTTCATCGCGTCGTAGATGCGCGCGCGCTCGGCGGGGTCGAGGCCGGGGAGATCGTAGCGGCGGAAGACGCGGCCCTCGACATGCTCCATGAGATAGAAGGCCTGCCCGATCACCGCCGCATCCTCCGCGAGCGCCACCGCACGCGGCACCGGCACCTCGCTGCGCGCCAGCGCGGCGATCACTTTGAACTCGCGCTCGACGGCATGCGCCGAGGGCAGCAGCTTTCCCGGCGGCTTCTTGCGCAGGACCAGCTTCCGGCCGGCGCCGTCGCGCAGCAGGAAGGTCGGGTTGGACATGCCGCCATGGAACTGGCTGACCGCGAGCGGCGGCGTGAAGCCCGCGACCTCTCGCGCCATGAAGCGGGCGAGCCCGGCCTCGTCAAACCGGTGCTGCGGCAGCACCGGCACCACCTCGTCCGTGGAGGCGATGTCGCTCCTCGCCGGGATCGGCGCGGCACCGCTGCCGGCGGCACTTGCGACCTCGTCCTGGAGCCGTCCCATGCGCGCCTCCCTGCTGACCGTTTTCGCCATCATAGCCGCGATAACGGCAGAGGCGAGGCGCGGTTGGTCGCGGCGGTTGCTAAGTCTCGCCCCGGTCCAGCGCGTCGGCCCGCTCCTCGAGCTCAATTGCGATCTCCAGCAGCTTGGGCGAGATCTCGGTCTCATACTGGGTGGCGAGCTCGCGGAATTGTCGCGCCTTGTGGCGGAGGTAGCGGATTTCTTCCTCGCGATCATTCATCGCCTGTCGCTCGTGTTGTTGCCTCGCTCATTCTCTGACTTTGCCAACGCGAGGCGGCCTCGATGCTTCCGTAAGCCATCGCAACATTTGTGGAATCGCCGGTAACAACGGGGCGTAACTCGGCCATAGGGCTCACGACGGCCATAATGACGCGCCGTTCGGTTGCCAATTGTTGCGAAGTGTTGCGTGTTCTGTCCGGTGACTGGCATTGATCGGCGCGAATACTACCGACGCTTCCAGGCGCCCTCGGCTTGCCAAGCCGCAGCCCGCATGCCACGGTCGCGCGCCGCGACAGGGAGGCGGAAATGGTCGATATCGGCGCAGGCGATTTCGTGCTGGGCGTGGTCGGGGCCGGGGCGATGGGCTCGGGCATTGCGCAGGTGGCGCTCACCGGCGGCTTGGCCGTTCGCCTCACCGACGCCAGCGCCGCGCAAGTGGAGAAGGCGTGCGCCGCAATCTTCCAGCGCCTCGACCGGCTGGCCGAGAAGGGGCAGGCGAGCGCCGATCAGGTCGCAGCCGCCAAGGCGCGGCTGAAGCCGGTGCGCGAGGTGAGCGAGCTTCGCTCCTGCGGCGCCGTCATCGAGGCGATCGTCGAGGACCTCGAGGCGAAGCGCACGCTCTTCCGCGCGCTCGAAGAGGTGGTGGCGGAGGATGCCATCCTGGCGTCCAACACCTCCTCGATTCCGATCGCCGCCATCGCCCGGGCCTGCCGCCATCGCCGGCGCATCGCCGGCATGCATTTCTTCAACCCGGTCCCGCTGATGCGCCTCGTCGAGATCATCGCCTCGGCCGATACCGATCCGGCCGTCGTCGCGGCCCTTGCCGCGCTCGGCGAGCGCATGGGGCGGACGCCGGTCACGGTCAAGGACGCGCCAGGCTTTCTCGTCAATCTCGGCGGCCGCGCCTACTATCAGGAGGCGCTGCACCTGTTGCAGGAAAACGTCGCCACGCCCGACGATGTCGATCTCGTCATGCGCGAATGCTGCGGCTTTCGCATGGGGCCGTTCGAGCTTCTCGATCTCACCGGCATGGACGTGAACTATCCCGTCGGCGAGATCGTGCACCAGGGCTACTGGTACGATCCGCGGCTCAAATCGACGCCGCTGCACGAGAGCATGTATCTTGCCGGCCGCTACGGGCGAAAGACCGGCCAGGGCTTTCATCGCTACGATGCCGAGGGGAAAAAGCTTGCCGCCGCTCCGCCGCAAGCGCCCGCCGCCGCGCTGCCGGCGCGGATCATCCTGCCCGAGGCCGAAGAGCACCTGGTGGCGCTCGCCGTCGCCGCCGGCGTCGAGACGCAAGTGCCCGACGACGGGACGAGCCCGATCCTCGTCGCGCCTTGGGGCGAGGATTGCACCGGCATTGCCGTGCGGCTCGGCCTCGATGCCAGACGCACGGTGGCGGTCGATCTCGCTTTCGACACGACGCGGCGCATCACCTTGATGACGGCGCCCGGCGCCGACCCGGCGGCGGCAGATGCGGCGGCGGCGCTGCTCGCTGCCACCGGTCGCGCGGTCACCCGCATCAAGGACAGCCCCGGCTTCATCGCTCAGCGCGTCGTCGCGATGATCGCCAATCTCGGCGCGGAGATGGCCCAGATGGGGCTCGCCAGCCCCGCCGACATCGACAAGGCGATGCAGCTCGG
>DASQSR010000332.1:0-4942 GCA_035642295.1 Allostellaceae bacterium
ATCTTCCCGTCGCTGACCGCGACCGAAGCGCGCCGGCCCGGCGCCTTGGTGCCGTCGACGAGCCAGGCATTGCGGATGACGAGACCGTGCATCGGCCGCATGATAATCCCTGGCGAAGGATGGGCAATGGCCGCGGCGAAACCCGCGACTGGTGCCCGGCCTGACGCCACGGCCGCGGCCGTGTAAGCTGGCCCTGTGCGCCCTCGACCGAGGAGCATAGGAGCCGGCACCCCGTGGATGCGAGCGAGATAGCCCCCAAGTTCCGCCCCATGACCGCCGTCACCCCTTCGGGTGATGAGCTCTTCGTCGTGCGGCGCGAGTCGCCGGGCGTCGGGCACCCGATCCCCGGCGGCAACATCGTCGACTGGATCCTCGGCCGGGAGATCCGCGCCAAGGACGGTATCGACATGTTCGACGAGCTGTGCTGGCGAATGGTGGCTCAGGAGGTGCCGCTGTGGCGCGCCAGCCTCAGCATCGGCACCCTTCATCCCCAGATCTTGGGCCTGGGCTTCCGCTGGGCGCGCGGTCGCGGCGTCACCGAGTACCATGTCCGGCATGGCATGGAACGGCACAGCGAGTATCTCGAAAGCCCGATGCGCCCGGCGCTGGAGCAGGGCATCGTCGTGCGTCATCGTCTCGAAGACAACGAGTCCGCCCTCGCCAAATACCCGCTGCTGCGCAGCTTCCGCGAGGCCGGGGCGACGGACTACTTCGCCTGCCCCCTCGCGCTCTCGATCGGACGGCACCATGTCGTCACCTGGGCGACCGACCAGCCCGGCGGCTTCACCGAGGGGCAGATCGCCGCCATCGAGGCGCTGCTGCCGGCGCTCGGCCTCTATGTCGAGACCAAGGTGCTCGAGCGCCGCAGCGCCGTCCTGCTCGACACGTATCTCGGCCGCACCATCGGCCGCCACATCCTCGACGGCGAGATCTTCCGCGGTGAGAGCCGGCGGCTGCGCGCCGCGCTGATGGCGGTCGATCTCCGCGATTCCACCGGGCTCGCCGACCGCCTTCCGGGGGAGGAGCTTATCCGCCTCCTCGACGATTATTTCGAGGCGATCGCCGGCGCGGTTCACGGCGCCGGCGGCGAGATCCTGAAATTCGTCGGCGACGGCGTCCTCGCCATCTTCGGCCCGGAAGGCAGCGCCGAGCCCGAGGCTGCGGCCGCCGCCTTCGCCGCGGCCAACGACATCGTGCGGCGCATCGACATCGCCAACGAGAACCGCGATATCGTCGGCCAGGAGCTGATCCGCTTCGGCGTCGGCCTGCATCTCGGCGAGATCTATTACGGCAATGTCGGCGCAGTCGACCGCCTCGATTACACCGCCATCGGTCCGGCGGTGAACCTGGTCTGCCGCCTCGAGGGCCTCACCAAGACGCTGCAGCGCCCGGTCCTGCTCTCCGAGGCCTTCGCCCGCGCCTCCGACGTGCCGCTGGTCTCGCTCGGTCGCCATGCCATGCGCGGCCTCGCCGAGCCCCAGGAAGTGTTCGCGCCGACTTAGACGAGATCAGCCTTCGCCTCAGTCGGCTGCGTGCTGATCCCTCAGCACCTGGGCGATCACCGCCGAAATGCGCTTGGCCGTCGGCAGATGCAGGAATTCGTTGGGTCCGTGCGCGTTGGAGTGCGGGCCGAGGACGCCGGTGACGACGAACTGTGCCGCGGGGAACTTCGCGCCCAGCATCGCCATGAAGGGAATGCTGCCGCCTTCGCCCATATAGGCCGGGGGCTGGCCGAACGCTGCCTCTGAGGCGCGGGCCAGCGAGCGCTCGAGCCAGGGTGCGAGCGCCGGCGCGTTCCAGCCGCTGGCGGCATCCTTGAAGGTGAGGCTCACCTCGGCGCCGTCGGGCGGCGATGCGGCGAAGAGCGCCGCCACCGCCGCCCCGGCGGCTGCGGCGTCGAGCGTCGGCGGCAGGCGCAGGCTGAGCTTTGCTTGCGTCTCCGGCAACAGCACGTTCCCGGCATTGGCGATCGCCGGCAGTCCCTCGATGCCGGTCACCGCGAGCTGCGGCCGCCAGGTGCGGTTGAGCACGAGTTCGACCAGGTCCTCCGCCATCGGCCGGGTCTTTCCGGCGAAAGGGAACTTGGTATAGATCGCCGGGCCGAGCGCCGCGGCCGCGATCCGCGCCTGGGCGACGCGCTCTGCCGGAATGGCGACATGAAGCGCGGGCGGCAGGACCGCGCCGCTCGTCTCGTCTTCGAGCCGCGACAGCAGCCGCCGCAGCAGGCGAAAGCTCGACGGCACCACGCCCGAGGCATCGCCCGAATGGACACCCTCTTCGAGAACGCGCACCTTCAGCGTGCCGGAGACGAGTCCGCGCAGCGAGGTGGTAAGCCAGAGCTGCTCGTAATTGCCGCAGCCGGAATCGAGGCAGACGACGAGCGCGGGCTGCCCCAGCACCGGCGCCAGGTGATCGACGTAATGGGGGAGATCATAGCTCCCCGATTCCTCGCAAGCCTCGATCAGAATGACGGCGCGAGCGCGCGCGACGCCCTGCTCCTTGAGCGCCAGGACCGCCGCCAGCGCGCCGAACAGGGCATAGCCGTCATCGGCGCCGCCGCGGCCATAGAGCCGGTCGCCCTTGAGGACGGGCGTCCACGGCCCCATGCCCTCGGCCCATCCGGTCATCTCCGGCTGCTTGTCGAGATGGCCGTAGAGCAGCACGGTGTCGTCGCCTTCGCCCGGCAGATCGATCAGGATCACCGGCGTGCGCCCGGGCAGCCGCACGATCTCGAGCCGGGCGCCGGGCAGCCCGGCAAGCTTCGCCCGCGCCCAGCCGGCGAGCAGCGCGACGGCCGTTTCCATATGGCCGTGGGCGACCCAGTCGGGGTCGAAGGCCGGCGATTTGTTGGGGATGCGGATATAGTCGATCAGCGTCGGGACGATGTCGTCGTCCCAGAGCCGATCGAGAAAGCGCGTGAGCCTTGCCTCGTCCATCGTCTCACCTAGGGTTCTGGCTCAAGCGAGCGCCGCGTCGGGCCCCAGCAGCGCGGCGCGGAAGCGCGACTTGAGCAGACCGCCGTCGCGCGGCGGCAGCACCAGCTTCGGGCTGTCGGCGGCGATCTTGATCTGAGCAAAGAGCGGGCCTTGCCCTGCCGTCAGCCGCGGCCGCAGCGCCGCGACCGCGGTGCTGTCGTGGATCACCTCGCTGCGGGCGAAGCCGCAGCCCACCGCCACGGCCGCGAGATCGACGCCGCGCGCCGTCGCCGTCTCCTGCATGCCGGTCTCGCCGTAATGCTCGTTGTCGAGCACCACGACGGCGAGGTTCCGCGGGCGCTGCACGCCGATGGTGGCAAGGCTGCCCAGTCCCATCAGCAGTTCGCCATCGCCCGTCAGCACCAGCACCGGCCGCTCGGGCTGCGCCAAGGCGAGGCCGAGCCCGATCATCGCCGCGCTCCCCATCGCGCCCCAGAGCGGGAAGGTGAGCGGATGATCGCCGGCGGCGGTGGCGTCCCAGGCGGGCGCGCCGAGCCCCGCCACCACCAGCAGCTCGCCGCGCTCGGCGAGCAGCATCTGGACGACGGCGCGGCGGTCGAGGGTATTGGCGCCAGTCATGGGCAGCTCACTTCTGGAAGGTTTTGGCGCCGATGAGCTGCTGCGACAGCAGCACGGCGACCGCCTGGTAGCCGGAGAAAGCGAGCCGCGCCGCGCCGGCGACCACCGCGCCGACCTCGGCCGCGTCGCTCGCGCGGTGAACGACCACCTGCGCCGCTTCCAATACCGCTGGCGTCGCGCGCCCCATCGGCACCTGCCAGGGATTGAACTCGCCGAACTCGCCGCGCATGGTGACCAGCATCAGCAGCGGAAAGCGGCAGGCTTCGATCATGCCGAGCGTATTGATGCAGTTGCCGACGCCGCTCGACTGCATCAGCAGCACGGCGTGCTCGCCGCCGAGCCAGGCGCCCGCGGCAAGGCCGATGCCTTCCTCTTCGGTGGTGAGCGGCACCATGCGCATGGCGGGGTCGGCGGCGCAGAGCGTGATGAGCCGCGCATGGCCGGCATCGGGGACATAGGCGACCTGCCGCACTTCCGCTTCCCGAAGCGCGGCGTGGATTTCCGCCGGCCAATCCGGCGTCTCGCGCGCGCTCACGTCCAGGGCTCCAGCGCATAGCGCTCGACCATTTCCGGCACGAAGTCGAGGCCGAGGCCGGGGCGATCGGGAAGCTCGATCATGCCGCCGCTGAAGGCGAGCTGCGGCGCAACGAGGCGACGGAAATTGAGCACCTTGTCGTCGAGGAAGAGCTCGACGTAGCGCGCATTGGGCGTCGCCGCGACGAGCTGCGCGTGGACATCGTGGAACCAGTGCGGGCAAAGCGTCACGCCGTAGCTGGCGGCGGTGGCGGCGATGCGGCGGAACTCGCTGATGCCGCCGCAGACGCAAGCATCGGTTTGCAGAATCATCGCCGCCTCTTTGTCGAGCAGCTCCTTGAAGCGCCAGCGCCCGCCTTCGATCTCGCCGGTCGCCACCGGCACCGGCGTCAGGCGCGCCAGCCGCGCATGATTGTCGATATCGTCCGGCGAGAACGGCTCCTCGATCCAATAGGGATCGAACTCCTCATAGACCCGCATGAAGCGCAGCGCCGTCGGCAGATCCGACCAGGCGTTGTTGGCGTCCAGCATCAGCAGCACGTCGGCGCCGATGGCGGCGCGCGCCGCGTCGATGCGCGCGCGCTCGAGGCCGAGATCGCTGCCGCGCCCGACCTTGATCTTGACCGCGGAGAAGCCTTGCCGGACATAGCCCGCCAGCTCTTCGCCGAGCATCTCCGGCGTCTTGCCGTCGAGGTAATAGCCGCCGCTGGCATAGGCGGGCACGCGGTCGCTGGCGACGGCGCCGAGATATTTATAGAGCGGCAGCCCGGCGGCGCGGGCGTTGCGATCCCAGAGCGCGATGTCGAGCGCGCTCACGGCGCGCAGCACCGCCCCGACGCGGCCGGCGAGCAGCG
>DASQSR010000333.1:0-3786 GCA_035642295.1 Allostellaceae bacterium
GTCCACCGGTCGCGATCGAGCCGCGGCACGCCGAGATGGCAGAGAACAATCGCGTCGTCCGTGCGCGTCACGCGATCGCGCATCTGCTGCGGCAGGAGCGGAATGCGCCGGAACAAGCCGGCGCGGTCCAGTGTCGGGCGATTCATGCGGGCTCTCGTGCTCGAGCGGGGATTCTAGATCGCTTGCCGGCGCGCGCCAGGCAAAAAGGCGAGAGGACAGAGGGCCGATGATCGTCGTCGGCGTCTCCGCCGAACCGATCCAAGTGACGCCCCTGCAGCTCATCGGCGCCAGCCGCACGATCGCGGGACACGCGTCCGGAACCTCGCAGGACTCCGAGGACACGATGCAGTTTTCGGCGCAGGCGAGGGTCCGGCCCATGATCGAGACCATGCCGCTCGAGCGCGCCGCCGAGGCCTACGAGCGCATGATGTCCGGCAAGGCCCGATTCCGCATGGTGCTCGTCACCGGCCGGTGACCAGTCCCGTCGGCGGAATGCGGGCCGTCATGGCCGGCCGAGCGGAAGCGAGCCGGCCGCAGCTTTACACCCGGACCTTCCGCGGCGCGGCGCGGAGCCTGCCGGCGCGATGCCAGCCCAGCAGCAGGACCAGCGCCGCGGTGACGAGGCCGGGGCCGCAGGCGAACATCATGACTTCCGCCGGCGGCAGCCCGATGCCGAGCAGCACGCCGCCGACGATCGGTCCGGCGATGCCGCCGATGCGGCCGACGCCCAGCGCCCAGCCGATGCCGGTGGACCGCATCTCGGCCGGATAGACGGAGGCGGCGAAGCCATTGAGGCCGAGCTGGCTGCCGACGAAACCGCCGCCGGCGATGAACAGCAGCCCCATGATGAGGAGATAGGGAAAGTGCGTGATCGTGGTGAGCCCGATCGAGAGGGCGCCCAGGGCGAGGCTCACCGCGAGCGTGCGCTCGGCGCCGAAGCGGGCGATGACCGGTCCCAGGAGCAGCGTGCTCAGCATGCCGCCGGCCATGTAGATGCTCGCCGCGAAGGCGGCATCGGCGGGGGTCAATCCGCCGAGATGAAGCACCGTCGGCAGCCAATAGCTGATGAGAAACATGTCGAGGAGGTTGAGGAGGAAGATCGCCCACAGCACCAGCGTGCTGACGGCAAGACCGTCCTTGAACAAGCCGGCGACGGGATTGGCGTGCCTTGCCGGCGGACGCGCGCCGCGCTGGAACTGCGCCGATTCCGGCAGCAGGAACAGCAAGGCGGCCAGCATCACCAGCGGGACGATGCCGCCCACCAGGAAAATCCCCTGCCAGCCCCAGTGCGGCAGGATCTGCGCCGCGATCTGGCCGGCGAAGAACCCGCCGATGGTATTGCCGGTGAACATGAACATGACCGTCGCGGCGCGCCACCGCTCCGGCGCGTAGTCCGAGGTCAGCGCGACCGTGGCCGGCATGGCGCCGCCGATGCCGATGCCGGTGAAGAAGCGCAGCGCCGTCAGCACCGGAAGCGACGACGCATAAGCCGAGAGCAGCGAGAACACGCCGAAGAGCGTGACCGCCACCAGCAGCATGGGCTTGCGCCCGAAGCGGTCCGCAATCGGGCCGGCGAGCATGGCGCCCACCATGATGCCGATGCTGGAGAGCGCGAAGGCCTCGGTGAACGCGGCCGGCGGCAGCGACCAGGCCCTGGCCAGCGACGGCGCCGCCAAGCCGATGGCGGAAAGGTCGTAGCCGTCCAGCGTCTGCACCAGGCAGCAGAGCACGGCCACTTTGACATGCATCGTGGCGAGGTCAGCGGCGTTCTGGTCGGCCGGCCCGTGCTTCTGGGCGAGTGCCATGGACTTCCCCCCGGTCACGGCAGCGTCCGATTGCTCCCGGGCGCGTGCGGCTCATCCTAGCCTGTTTCGGCGGCGCGGCCCAGATCATGGTCCACCGCAGCGAACCCGGCCAATGCCGAGCCCGATGCCGCTGGCGGCGCGGGTGACGACGGCGTTCGCGCCCGCGGCTTTGCCATTCTCCGCGCGGGCGGTATCGTCGCGGGCAAGAGAGGCCGGCGAAGGCCCGGCCTCCGACGAGCGAAGGGATGGTGGCGCCGTGAAGGTATTCGTCTTCGACCTCCTGGCCTATGGCGAGCAGCTCGACCATCTGAAGGGCGGCGGCAGCGAGCTGCCCTATCCCTTGGCGAGGCGGCATTTCAACGCCGGGGTCGCCGTGCGCACCTATGGCGAGCATCTGGCGGCATGGGAGGAGATGGACCGGCTCGGCTATGACGGCGTCGGCTTCAACGAGCATCACTGCTCGCCCTACGGGCTGATGAACTCGCCGAACCTGATGGCGGCGGCGGCGGCGCAGCGGACGAAAAACCTGAAGCTGCTGATCTACGGCAACCTGCTGCCGCTGCACGAGCCGCTGCGGCTTGCCGAAGAGCTGGCGATGATCGACTGTCTCTCCAACGGGCGGCTGATCTCCGGCTTCGCCCGCGGCATCCCGCGCGAGTATCAGGTGCACAATGTGAAGCTCGCGGATTCGCGCGCCCGGTTCGAGGAAGCTTACGAGATCATCACCCGCGCCTGGAGCGACGAGGTCTTCTCGTACGAGGGGAAGTTCTGGTCGTACAAGGACGTCGCGATGTGGCCGAGGCCGGTGCAGCAGCCGGGACCGGAGATCTGGATCCCGGTCGTCGGCAGCAAGGAGTCGATCGAGTTCGCCGCGCGCAAGAACGCGGTCATCACCCCGGGCCTGGCGCCGGGCGGGCTGCAGGACGACATCATTCGCTACTTCGCCAAGTGCCTCGCCGCCGAGGGGCGCAAGATCACGCCGAACCACCTGTCGCTCGGCATCACCTGCTACATCGCCGACAGCAAGGCGCAGGCGGTGAAGGAGTACGGGCCCTACCAGCTCTATTTCAACCGCACGCTCTTCAGCCACGGCAATTTTACCGAGACCAGCCTGCAGCGCCAGGCGGGCTACGCGACGCAAGCCTCGACCGACTATGTGCGGCCGGACAATCTGAAGGCGGCGGAGCATGCGCGCGAGAACTTCCGCAACATGACGATGGAGGACGTAGCGCGGATGGCGGAGCGCATGCCCTGGGGCACGGCGCAGGAGGTGACCGAGCGCATCCTGGCGCTGGCCGCGCACACCGGCGCCAACATGATCCAGATCAGCCTCAATCGCGGCGTGCTGCCGCAGGAGATGTTCCTGGAGCAGATCCGCCGCTTCGCCAAGGAGGTGCTGCCGGCGCTGCAGGCGCATCAGGTGACGCGGGTGAAGCTGGCGGAGGAATAGGGCCGATTGGGCGGCGTGTTCCGGATAGAGCGGGGTCGGCCGCATCGCTATGTTGCCCGGCATGAAAGCGAGATCGATCGACGAGGCGCCCGGCGGCGCCGATTGGGCAGAGGTGACGGCGGCGCTCGAGGCGCGCGGCTACGCGACGGTGCCGGGCCTGCTGGCGCCGGCGGAATGCCGTGCGCTGCGCCGGCTCTATGACGACGAGGCGGCGTTCCGCAGCCGCGTCGTCATGGCCCGGCACGGCTTCGGCCGAGGCGAGTACAAGTATCTCCGCTATCCCTTGCCGCCGGCGGTCGAGCGGCTGCGCCAGGCGATCTATCCGCGCCTGGCGCCGATCGCCAACCGCTGGCGCGAAGCGCTGGGGGAAGAGCGGCGCTTTCCCGCGGCGCTCGACGATTATCTCGCCGAGTGCCACGCGGCGGGGCAGACGCGGCCGACGCCGCTCATCCTCAAATACGGCGCCGACGACTACAACTGCCTGCATCAGGATCTCTACGGTGCGCTCGTCTTTCCGCTGCAGCTGACGGT
>DASQSR010000334.1:0-4680 GCA_035642295.1 Allostellaceae bacterium
GGCGAGCCCGGCCTTGGCGCGCTCGCCGAGCCCGAGCCAGCAGATCCGCGCCGGCAGCCCCTGGAAGCGGATGCGCTCCTTCGCCATGTCGAGCCAGTGATGGAGAGGACCGTCCTCGGGGAAGAGCGCCTTGATGCGCGCGTCAGTGCGCCAGATGTCCTCGGGATCGCACGACAGCGCCGCCCAGCGGAAAGGCCCGCGGCCGCGGCAGAACATCGGGCGGATATAGGCGGGGACGAAGCCGGGAAAGGCGAAGGCGTCGGCCACGCCCATCTCGCGCGCGCCTTCGCGGATGTTGTTGCCGTAATCGAGCGTCGGCACCCCCATGCGGTAGAGCTCCAGCATCGCGCGCACCTGCACCGCCATCGACGCCTTCGCCGCCTGCTCGGTCGCCGCGGGATCGCTCTTCCTCATCCGCTCATGCTGCTCCAGCGTCCAGCCGGCGGGGAGGTAGCCGTTGCGCGGATCATGCGCCGAGGTCTGGTCGGTGACGATGTCGGGCCGCGCCTTGGCATCGCCCGCCTTGGCGCGCCGCGCGATCTCGGGAAACACCTCCGCCGCATTGCCGAGCAGCCCGACCGACACCGGGCGCCGCGCGGCCTTGGCTTCGGCGATGACATCGAGCGCCGCGTCGAGGCTCGGCGCGGTGCGGTCGAGATAGCCGGTCTCGAGCCGCTTCTCGATGCGGCTCGGCTGGCACTCGACGGCGAGCAGCGAGGCGCCCGCCAGGGTCGCGGCCAGCGGCTGCGCGCCGCCCATGCCGCCCAATCCGCCGGTCAGGATCCAGCGCCCGCGGAGATCGCCGCCGTAATGCTGCCGCCCGGCCTCGGCGAAGGTCTCGTAGGTGCCCTGGATGATCCCCTGGCTGCCGATATAGATCCACGAGCCCGCCGTCATCTGCCCGTACATCATCAGGCCGCGGCGGTCGAGCTCATGGAAATGCTCCCAGCTCGACCATTTGCCGACGAGGTTCGAGTTGGCGATCAGGACGCGCGGCGCATCCGCCTGTGTCTCGAAGACGCCGACGGGCTTGCCCGACTGGATCAGCAGCGTCTCCGTCGGCCCCAGCGCGCGCAGCGCGGCGCAGATCCGGTCATAGGCGGCCCAGTCGCGCGCCGCCCGGCCGATCCCGCCATAGACCACCAGCTCTTCCGGCCGCTCCGCCACCGCGGGATCGAGATTGTTCATCAGCATGCGCAGCGCCGCTTCCGCCTGCCAGGTGCGGCAGGTGAGGGTGCTGCCGTGCGGCGCGGCGATCCGGCGCCTGTTGTCGAAACGTCCATCCTCGGTCATCTCGCGGGTTCCTTATGAGCGAAGGCGCGCCAGCGCGGCGCGATAGGCCTCGGCGATCGCCGTCTCGCGGCAATGGGCGCCGCCGCGCACCACCCAGCGCCCGCCGACCATGACGTCGCGCACGGGATTGCCGCTGGCGCAGAAGATCCAGGAATCGATGAGCGCATCCTCGCTGCGCCCGGCGAGCGCCGGGTGATCGGCGTCGAGCACGACGATGTCGGCGCGCTGCCCCGGCGCGATCGCGCCGATGGCGCGGCCGGCGGCTTGCGCGCCGCCGCCCAGCGCGCGGCGATAGAGCGCGGCGCCGGTCGAAGCGCCGGGCCGCCGCTCGGCGAGGTTGCGGCGCTTGGTGATGAGCCGCTGCCCGTATTCGAGCCAGCGCAGCTCCTCGGCGGGGCTGGTCGCGACATTGGCATCCGTGCCGATGCCGAAGGCGCCGCCGGCCTCGAGCCAGTGGGGCAGAAGAAAGAGCCCGTCGCCGAGATTGGCCTCGGTGCTGGGGCAGAGCCCGACCGCGGCCCCGGTCGCCGCCAGCGCGCTGAGCTCGGCCTCGTTGGCTTGCGTGCCATGGACGAGGCACCAGCGCGCATCGACCGGCAAATTCTCCACCGCCCATTCGACCGGTCGCTTGCCGCTCCAGGCGACGCAGTCGCGCAGCTCCTTCACTTGCTCCGCCACATGCATGTGGATCGGCCCTTGCCCGTCGAGCGCCGCCGCGCCCGCCAGCGCCGCGCGCAGCGCGTCCGGCGTCACCGCGCGCAGCGAATGCGGCGCGACGCCGATGCGGATCTGCGGATCGCCGCGATGCTGCTGGATCAGCCGCTCGACCAGGGCGAGGAAATCGTCGGTGCCGAGCACGAAGCGCTTCTGCCCCTCGCTCGGCGGCGCGCCGCCGAATTGCGACGTCTGGTAGAGCACCGGCAGCAGGGTGAGCCCGATGCCGCTCGCCGCCGCCGCCGCGGCGATGCGCCGCGACAGCTCGGCCGGATCGGCGTAGGGGTTTCCCCGGGGATCCCGGTGGAGATAGTGGAACTCGGCGACCGCGGTGTAGCCCGCTTTCAGCAGCTCGGCATAGAGCTGCGCCGCGATCGCTTCGACCTCCTCGGGGCCGAGCCGCGCGAGGAAGCGGTACATGGTCTCGCGCCAGCTCCAGAAATCGTCGCCCTCCGGCCCCGCGCGCTCGGCGAGCCCGGCCATGGCGCGCTGGAAGGCGTGGGAATGAAGGTTGGGCATGCCGGGAACCGCGACACCGCCGAGCGCCGCGCCGTGGCTGGGCGCGCCCGCCTCGACCTCGACGATCCAGCCTTCGCCGTCGACCTCGATCGCGACGTCGCGGGCAAAGCCCTTGGGCAGCAGGGCGCTCTCGGCGAAATAGCGGGTGCGGGCGGTGGTGGACGGGTTCACCCGTCCAGTATATACAGGTCTTTACGATGGGCAACGGCACCGAGACCCGCACCGACATCTGGGAGAACGCGCGCCTCGCCACCATGGTCGCCGGCGGCGCCCCCTATGGCACGGTCGAGGACGGCGCCCTCGCCATCGCCGGGGACCGCATCGCCTGGGTCGGCGCGCGCCGCGACCTGCCGTCCTTCCCCGGCGCCCGCCGTCACGACGCCGAGGGATGCTGGGTGACGCCCGGGCTGATCGACTGCCACACCCATCTCGTCTTCGCCGGCGACCGCTCCGGCGAGTTCGAGCGGCGCCTTCAGGGCGCCAGCTACGAGGAGATCGCGCGCGAAGGCGGTGGCATCCGCGCTTCCGTCGCCGCGACGCGCGCCGCCGGCGAGGACGCGCTCTACGCCGCTTCGGCGCGGCGCCTCGAGCGGCTTCTCGCCGAGGGCGTCACCACCGTCGAGATCAAATCCGGTTACGGCCTCGACCTCGACAGCGAGGCGAAGATGCTGCGCGTCGCGCGGCGGCTCGGCGCGGCGCTGCCGGTCACCGTCCGCACCAGCTTCCTCGGCGCCCATGCGCTGCCACCCGAATTCGATGGGCGTCAGGGCGACTATGTCGCTCTCGTCGCCGGCGCCATGCTCGACCAGATCGCCGCCGCCGGCCTCGCCGATGCCGTCGACGCCTTCTGCGAGCGCATCGCCTTTTCGCCCGCAGAGACAGCGACGATCTTCGCCGCGGCCCGGGCGCGTGGCCTGCCGGTGAAGCTTCACGCCGATCAGCTCTCCGACCAAGGCGGCGCCGCGCTCGCCGCGCGCTTCGGCGCGCTGTCGGCCGACCATCTCGAATATGCCAGTGAGGCCGGCATTGCCGCCATGGCGGCGAGCGGCACGGTCGCGGTGCTGCTCCCCGCCGCCTTCTACTTCCTGCGCGAGACCAAGCGGCCGCCGGTCGATTGGCTGCGCCGCCACGGCGTTCCCATCGCGCTCGCCGGCGACTGCAATCCCGGTTCCTCGCCGCTGCTCTCGCCGCTGCTCGTGCTGAACATGGCGTGCACGCTCTTCGGCCTGACGCCGGAAGAGGCGCTGGCCGGAATGACGCGGAACGGGGCGCGGGCGCTCGGCCTTGCCGATCGCGGCACGCTGGCAACGGGGCAGCGCGCCGATTTCGCCCTCTGGGAGGTGAGCCGCCCGGCCGAGCTCGCCTATTGGCTGGGCGGCGCGCCGCTCCGCGCCGTGGTCCAGGGGGGCAAGCTCCGGAGGCACGCACCATGAGCCCCGATCTCTTCCGCTTCACACCCGGCAGCACGCCGCTGCTGATCAGCTTCCCGCATGTCGGCACCTTCATTCCCGACGATCTGGCAAAGCGCATGACCGAAGCGGCGCTCCCGCTCCCCGACACCGACTGGCATGTCGACCGGCTCTACGATTTCGCCGCGTCGCTCGGCGCCGGCACCTTGGTGGCGACGCATTCGCGCTACGTCGTCGATCTCAACCGCGATCCTGCCGGAACGCCCCTCTATCCCGGCGCGCAGAACTCCGAGCTGGTGCCGCTGCTGACCTTCGCCGGCGAGGCGATCTACCGCGCCGGCGCGGCGCCCGACGCCGCCGAAGTAGCGAGGCGCGTCGAGCGCTTCTACGTGCCCTATCACCAGGCGCTCGCCGCGGAGCTCTCGCGCCTCACGCAGCGCTTCGGCTTCGCGCTGCTCTGGGACGCGCACTCGATCGCCTCGCGCGTGCCGCGCTTCTTTTCGGGGCGGCTCCCCGATCTCAATCTCGGCTCCGCCCGCGGCGCGAGCGCCGCGCCCGCGCTCGTCCGCCGCGTCATGGCGGTGCTCGAGGCGGCATCGCCCTTCTCCGCCGTTCTCGATGGCCGCTTCACCGGCGGCTACATCACCCGCCATTTCGGCCGCCCCGACCGGAACATCCACGCGCTCCAGCTCGAGATGGCGGAGATCGCCTACATGGACGAAGCCCCGCCCTACGCCTGGGACGA
>DASQSR010000335.1:0-6595 GCA_035642295.1 Allostellaceae bacterium
GGGTACTCGTCGCGCAGGTAGATGTAAACGTCTTCCGCCTCGACCACCCAGGCGCCGATCAGCATGCCTTCGAGGAAGCGATGCGGGTCGGTCTCGAGATAGACGCGATCCTTGAAGGTGCCGGGCTCGCCTTCGTCGCCATTGACCGCCATCAGCCGCGGCTTGGGCTCGGCGCGGACGAAGCGCCATTTGCGCCCGGTGGGAAAGCCGGCACCGCCCAGGCCTTTGAGCTGCGACTCCTCGAGCCGCTTCAGCACCTCGTCGAGCGGCATCGCGCCCGTGAGGCACGATTGCAGCAGGCGATAGCCGCCGTCGCGGCGATAAGCCTCGAGATCGCGATAGGCGGGGAGGTGCGGATGGGTATCGCCGCGCTGCACCGCCGCGGCAATGCTGGCAGCCGTCGCATGCTCGTGCAGGCTATGGCCGATGGCGGCGACCGGGGCGTTGTGGCAGCCGCCCATGCAGGGCGCGCGCACGACGCGGATGCCGGGCCCCAGCGCCGCCGGCAGTGCGCCGAGCAGGCGCTCGGCCCCCATGAGCGCGCAGGTGAGGCTGTCGCAGACGCGGACGGTGACCGGGGGCGGCGCCGGCTCGTCATCGAGAACGATGTCGAAATGCGCGTAGAAAGAAGCGACTTCGTAGACCTCGACCAGCGCCAGCTTCAGCTCCGCCGCCAGCGCCGCGAGATGCCGCGCATGGAGGCAATGATATTTGTCCTGCAGCAGGTGGAGGAATTCGATCAGCAGGTCGCGCCGGCGCGGCTGATCGCCGAGCAGCGCCTGCACCTCGGAGAGCGCCTCGGGCTCGACCTGCCGGCCCTTGGGCAGCGCCCGGCCGCGCCGCCGCCCGGCGCCGGGGTGAATGCTGCGCGGCGGCGCGCCGGGACCGTCGGCGGTCATGCGCTGCGCGAGAGGGCGTGCGGCCTGGCCCCCTCCCGCACCTCAAGGGGGGAGGAGTTTCGATCGGAGCGTGAGGCGCGCACGGCGATCACCCCTTCAACACCTTCAGCATGGTGCTGCCGAGCGCGGCCGGGGAATCGGCAACGGTGATGCCGGCGCTGCGCATCGCCTCCATCTTGTCCGGGGCCGAGCCGCTGCCGCCGGAGATGATGGCGCCGGCATGGCCCATGCGACGGCCGGGCGGCGCCGTGGCGCCGGCGATGAAGCCCACCATCGGCTTCTTCACCGCGCTTCGCTTGAGGAAATCGGACGCCTCCTCTTCCGCCGAGCCGCCGATCTCGCCGATCATGATGATCGACTTGGTGTCGTCATCGGCGAGGAACATCTCGAGGCAGTCGATGAAATTGGTGCCGTTGACGGGATCGCCGCCGATGCCGATGCAGGTCGACTGGCCCAACCCCGCAGCAGTGGTCTGCGCCACCGCCTCATAGGTGAGGGTGCCGGAGCGCGAGACGATGCCGACATGGCCCTTGGCGTGGATATGGCCGGGCATGATGCCGATCTTGCACTGCTCCGGGGTGATGACGCCGGGGCAGTTGGGGCCGATGAGCCGGCTCGCGGAACCGGCGAGCGCGCGCTTCACCGCCACCATGTCGAGCACGGGAATACCCTCGGTGATGCAGACGATGAGCGGCAAGCGCGCATCGAGCGCCTCGAGAATAGCGTCGGCCGCGAAGGGCGGCGGCACGTAGATCACCGAGGCAGTGGCGCCGGTCTTCGCCACCGCCTCGGCCACGGTGTCGAAGACGGGGAGGTCGAGATGGGTGGTGCCGCCTTTGCCCGGCGTCACGCCGCCCACCATCTTGGTGCCGTAGGCAATCGCCTGCTCGGAATGGAAGGTACCCTGGGCGCCGGTGAAACCTTGGCAGATCACCCGGGTCTCGGCATTGACGAGGACCGACATCAGGCCGCCTCCTTCACCGCTTTCACCACCTTCTCGGCGGCGTCGGCGAGATTGTCCGCCGACAGGATGGGAAGGCCGGACTCGCTGAGGATCTTCTTGCCGAGCCGCACATTGGTGCCTTCGAGCCGCACCACCAGCGGCACCTGGAGCGAGACTTCGCGCGCCGCGGCGACGATGCCCTCGGCGATGACGTCGCAGCGCATGATGCCGCCGAAGATGTTGACCAGGATGCCCTCGACATTGGGATCGCTGAGGATCAGCTTGAAGGCGGTGGTCACGCGCTCGCGCGTGGCGCCGCCGCCGACATCGAGGAAGTTGGCGGGGGCGCCGCCGTAGAGCTTGATGATGTCCATGGTCGCCATGGCGAGGCCGGCGCCGTTCACCATGCAGCCGATACTGCCGTCGAGCTTGACGTAGTTGAGCGAGTGCTTGGCCGCCTCGAGCTCGGTCGGGTCCTCCTCGGCCTCGTCCCGCATGTCCTCCACCTCCTTGTGGCGGAAGAGGGCGTTGTCGTCGAAGTTCATCTTGGCGTCGAGCGCGATCACCTCGCCCGCCCCGGTGACCACCAGCGGATTGATTTCGACCACCGAAGCGTCGAGGCTGATGAAGGCGCGGTACATGCCGAGCATGAAACTGGTCGCGGCGGCGACCTGCTTGCCCTCGAGGCCGAGGCCGAAGGCGAGCTTCCGCGCATGGAAGCCCTGCATGCCGGTGGCGGGATCGATCGCCGCCTTGAGGATCTTTTCGGGGTGCGTCGCCGCCACCTCCTCGATCTCCATCCCGCCTTCGGTCGAGGCCATGACCGTGACGCGCGAAGTCTTGCGGTCGACGAGCATGCCGAGATAGAGCTCGCGCTTGATGTCGCAGCCCTCCTCGATATAGACGCGCTTCACCTCGCGGCCCTTGAGCCCGGTCTGCTTGGTGACGAGCACGTGGCCCAGCATCTCGGCGGCATTGCGGGCGACCTCCTCGGGCGATTTGACGACGCGCACGCCGCCCTTGCCGCTGGGGTTGTCCTTGAAGCGCCCGGCGCCGCGCCCCCCGGCATGGATTTGCGACTTCACGACATAGACCGGGCCGGGGAGGCTCCGGGCCACCTTCTCCGCCTCCTGCGGCGTATAGGCGACGCCGCCCCGGGGGACGGCGACGCCGAACTTCTGTAACAGGCTCTTCGCCTGGTATTCGTGGATATTCATCGCGCCTCGCCTTGTCGCACCAGGCCTGCCCCGCGCGCCCACTTGAACTTGGCGCCGAGCACGGCCACGGGAATTTCAGTGGAGTAGGCATAGGCGGGAATGCCGTGATCGTAAAGATGCTCCGCCGCTTCCTCGACCTGCACATCGCCAGCGAGCGAGGCGACGATGGGCTTGGCGATGCCCTTGGCCTTCATCTCCTCGACGACTTCGACGACGAGCTTCGCGAACACCATGGGGGGCGTGATGATGGTATGCCAGTAGCCGAGGATGAGGGCGTCGATGCGCTTGTCCTCGAGCCCGAGGCGGATCGTGTTCTTGTAGGTGGTGGGCGGCTCGCCGCCGGTGATGTCGACGGGGTTGCCGGCGGCGCCGAAGGGCGGGATGAACTTGCGGAAGGCCTGGTCGAGATCGGGCGGCATCTTCATCAGCGAGAGGCCGTTGTCGACGCAGGCATCCGACAGCAGCACGCCCGATCCGCCCGCGCCGGTGATGATGACGACGTTCTCGCCGCGCGGCGTCGGTAGCTTCTGCAGCGCCCGGGCGTAGTCGAGCATGTCGCGCAGACCGGGCGCGCGGATGACGCCGGACTGGCGCAGTACGTCGTCGTAGATCTTGTCGTTGCCGGCGAGGGCGCCGGTATGCGAGCTCGCCGCCCGCGCGCCGAGCGCCGTGCGCCCGGCCTTCAGGACGATGACCGGCTTCTTCTTGGAGACGCGCTTGGCGACCTCCGCAAAGGAGCGGCCGTCCTTCAGGTCCTCGCAATGCATGGCGATGACCTCGGTGTTGTCGTCCTGCTCGAAGAAGGTGAGGAGATCGTCCTCGTCGAGATCCGACTTGTTGCCGAGGCCGACGATCGCCGAGACGCCCATCTTGGCCGAGCGCGAGAAGCCGATGATGGCCATGCCGATGCCGCCCGACTGCGACGAGAGCGCCGCCTTGCCCTTGTAGTCGTAGGGCGTGCAGAAGGTGGCGCAGAGATTCTGGGGCGTGTAGTAATAGCCGTAGATGTTCGGCCCCATCAGGCGGATACCGTAGCGCCGCCCGATCTCCTGGATCTCCTTCTGGCCTTCGACATTGCCGGTCTCGGCGAAGCCGGAGGGAATGAGCACCGCGCCGGGAATCTTCTTCTCGCCACACTCGACGAGCGCTTGCGCGACGAACTTGGCCGGGATGGCGAAGACGGCAACGTCGATGTCGCCCGGGACATCCTTCACCGACTTGAAGGCCTTGCGGCCCATGATCTCCTCGGCCTTCGGGTGGATCGGGTAGATCTTGCCGGCATAGCCGCCATTGATCAGGTTCTTCATCACCGAGTTGCCAATCTTGCCGTCCTCGGCCGAGGCGCCGATCACCGCCACCGACCCCGGGCGCATGATGCGGTTCATCTGGCGGACGATTTCCTCCTGGGTCGGACGGTAGCGCGGCGCCGGCGGCGTCCAGTCGAGCACGATGCGGACATCGGCGGCGATGGCCCCGCTCTTCGAGGCGAAAACCGGGTTCAAATCCATCTCGGCGATCTCGGGGAAGTCGCCGACGAGCTGCGACACGTGCTCGATGAGCGCCGCCAGCGCCGCGCGGTCGACCGCCTCGCCGCCGCGCACGCCCTTCAAAATCTCGCCGGCCTTGATGCTGTCGAGCATCGAGAGTGCCTCGTCGCGGCTGGCGGGTGCCAGGCGGAAGGTCACGTCTTTCAGCACCTCGACCAGAACGCCGCCGATGCCGAAAGCGACGAGCTTGCCGAAGCTCGGGTCGGTCACGGCGCCGATGATCACCTCCTGGCCGCCTTGCAGCATCTGCTGCACCTGGATGCCGGCGATCTTGGCGTCGGCGTTGTAGCGCCGGGCATTGGCGATGATCGTCTCATAGGCCTTCTCGGCCTCGGCGGCGCTCTTGACGCCGACGATGACCCCGCCCGCCTCGGTCTTATGCAGGATGTCGGGCGAGACGATCTTCATCACCACGGGGAAGCCCATGGATTGCGCGAGCTTCGCCGCGTCCTTCGCCGAGCCGGCGAGGCCTTCCTGCGGCACGGCGATGCCATAGGCATCGCAGATCAGCTTGCCTTCGGGCGCGGTGAGCGCGGTTCGGCCCTCGGCCTTGACCTTGTCGAGAACCGCGCGGACCGAAGCCTTGTCGTGTGCCATGGATCTTACCTCCCGGAAATGTGTTCCGTGCCTCTAATGCCTCTGCACCCCGTCGACGGGCAGCCCGATGCCGGGGCGCGGCGCAAGCCGCGGATGACGCGGCGTGATCGCGCTGCTGATTGCCTCACACTGCCTTCTCGGCGTGCAGGGCCGCAATGTCGGCCCTGCCGAAGCCGAGTTCGGCGAGAACCTCGTCCGTATGCTCGCCGAGCAGCGGCGAGCGCGTCACGTCGCTTGGGCTCGCCGAGAGCTTGATCGGATTGCCGACGGTGAGGTACGCGCCGCGCGTCGGGTGATCGACCTCAACCACGGTTCCGGTGGCGCGCAGCGACGGCTCGTGGGCGAGCTCCTTCATCGACAGGATCGGACCGCAGGGGATGTCGTACTTGTTCAGGATCTCCATCGCCTCGAGCTTGGTCTTGGTCATGGTCCAGCGCTCGATGGTGTCGAAGATCTCCTTGAGCCGCGGCAGGCGCGCGGCGGGCTTGGCATAGTCGGGGTGGGTGATCCACTCCTCCTTGCCGATCACCTTGCAGATCGCCTCCCAGACCGGTGCCTGGGTGATGAAGTAGATATAGGCGTTGGGATCGGTCTCCCAGCCCTTGCATTTCAAGATCCAGCCGGGCTGTCCACCGCCCGAGGCGTTGCCCGAGCGCGGCACCGCCTCGCCGAACTCGCCATGCGGGTATTGCGGATATTCCGTCAGCTTGCCGTTGCGGTCGAGCCGCTGCTGGTCGCGCAGCTTGACGCGGCAGAGATTGAGCACGCCGTCCTGCATGGCGCAGAGCACGCGCTGGCCCTTGCCGCTGTGCGTGCGGTGATAGAGCGCGGTGACGATACCGAGCGCGAGATGGAGCCCGGTGCCGCTGTCGCCGATCTGGGCGCCGGTGACGAGCGGCGGGCCGTCGTCGAAGCCGGTGGTCGAGGCGGCGCCGCCGGCGCATTGGGCGACGTTCTCGTAGACCTTGCAGTCTTCATAGGGGCCGGGCCCGAAGCCCTTGACCGAGGCGACGATCATGCGCGGGTTGAGCTCGTGGATGCGCTCCCAGCCGAAGCCCATGCGCTCGAGCACGCCCGGGGCGAAGTTCTCGACCAGCACGTCGCAATGCTTCACCAGCGCTTCCAGCACCCGCTTGCCTTTGGGGTTCTTGGCGTCGAGGGTGATCGAGCGCTTGTTGTGGTTGAGCATGGTGAAATAGAGGCTGTCGACATCGGGGATGTCGCGCAGCTGCCCGCGGGTGATGTCGCCCTCGCCGGGCCGCTCGACCTTGATCACGTCGGCGCCGAACCAGGCGAGAAGCTGGGTGCAGGTCGGTCCCGACTGCACATGGGTGAAATCAAGGATCTTCACGCCTTCGAGTGCCTTGGCCATGTTCCTCTCCGAAACTCCGT
>DASQSR010000336.1:0-3227 GCA_035642295.1 Allostellaceae bacterium
CACCGCCCTCAACATTCCGCCCGAGCATCCGGCGCGGCAGGAGCAGGACACGTTCTATCTGCCGGAGGACCGTCACGGCCGCAAGGTACTGCGCACCCACACCTCGCCCGTGCAGATCCGCACCATGCGGAAGGTGAAGCCGCCGATCCGTATCATCGTGCCCGGCCGCACCTTCCGCAGCGACCATGACGCGACGCACTCGCCGATGTTCCATCAGGTCGAGGGGCTGGTCATCGATCGCGCGACGCATATGGGCCATCTGAAGGGCTGCCTCGTCGAGTTCTGCCGCGCCTTCTTCGACATCGACGACCTGCCGGTGCGTTTCCGTCCGAGCTACTTCCCCTTCACCGAGCCTTCCGCTGAGGTCGATATCGGCTGCTCGCGCGAAGGCGGCGGCCTGCGCATCGGCGCCGGCGGCGACTGGCTGGAGATTCTCGGCTCGGGCATGGTGCATCCCAAGGTGCTGGCGAATTGCGGCATCGACCCGGCCGAGTATCAGGGCTTCGCCTTCGGCATGGGCATCGAGCGCATCGCCATGCTCAAATACGGCATTCCCGATCTCCGCGCGATCTACGACAACGACCTGCGCTGGCTGCGCCATTACGGCTTCCTGCCGCTCGAGGTGCCGTCGATGACCGGGGGCCTCGCGCGATGAAGACGACGCTCGCCTGGCTCAAGACGCATCTCGAGACCGCGGCCGGCCTCGACGACATCGTCGCCGCGCTCGTCATGCGCGGCCTCGAGGTCGACGCCATCGAGAACCGTGCCAAGGAGCTGGCGCCCTTCATCGTCGCCCGCGTCATTTCGGCCGAGCCTCATCCCAACGCCGACAAGCTCCGCGTCTGCGTGGTCGATACCGGTCGCGAGCAGCTGCAGGTCGTCTGCGGCGCGCCCAATGCCCGCGCCGGCCTCCTCGGCGTCTTCGCCCCGCCCGGCGCAGTCATCCCGAAAAGCGGCATGGTGCTGAAGCAGAGCACGATCCGCGGCGTCGCCTCGAACGGCATGCTGTGCTCCGCCGCCGAGCTCGGCCTCTCGGAGGATCATCAGGGGATCATCGAGCTGGACGGCGATTTCGCGCCCGGCCGGTCCTTCGCCGCCGCGCTCGGTCTCGACGATCCCGTGCTCGACATCAAGGTGACGCCCAACCGCGGCGATTGCCTCGGCGTGCGCGGCATCGCCCGCGACCTCGCCGCTTCGGGCCTCGGCCGCCTCAAGCCGCTCGACACGGCCCCGGTGCCCGCGCGCTTCCGCTCGCCCATCGCCGTCCATCTCGCCGGGCCCGACGACAAGGCCTGTCCGCTCTTTCTCGGACGCCTCATCCGCAACGTGAAGAACGGGCCGAGCCCGCGCTGGCTGCAGGACCGGCTGGCGGCGATCGGGCTGCGGCCGATCTCGGCGCTGGTCGACATCACCAACTTGCTCACCTTCGATGTGAACCGGCCGCTGCACGTCTTCGACGCGGACAAGATTTCCGGCGACCTCGTCGTGCGCGGCGCGCGCGAGGGTGAGAGCCTGGCCGCGCTCAACGGCCGGCGCTACGCGCTCGACGGCGAGATGACGGTGATCGCCGACGACCGCGAGGTGCTGAGTCTCGGCGGCGTCATCGGCGGCGAGAGCACCGGCTGCACCGAGGCGACGCGCAACGTCTTCATCGAGGCGGCGCTGTTCGATCCCGTGCGCACCGCCGCCACCGGACGTCGGCTGCAGCTCCAGAGCGACGCGCGCTACCGCTTCGAGCGCGGCCTCGATCCCGAATTCGTCCGGCCGGGGCTCGAGATCGCAACGCGCCTCGTGCTCGAGCTCTGCGGCGGCGAGCCGAGCGAGGTCGGCGTCTCCGGCGCGGTCCCCGACTGGCGCCGCCGCTACGTCTTCCGGCCTGAGCGCGTCGCGGGTCTCGGCGGGGTCGCGGTGGCGGCGACGGAATCGCAGCGCATCCTCGAGGCGCTGGGCTGCGCCGTCGCGCCCGCAGAAGGCGGCTTTTCCGTCGAGCCGCCTTCCTGGCGCGGCGACATCGAAGGCGAGGCCGACCTTGTCGAGGAGGTGCTGCGCATCCACGGTTATGACCACGTCCCGGCGGTGCCGCTGCCGCGCGAGACGCCGCTGCCGAAGCCGGCGCTGACGCCGCTGCAGCGGCGTCGCGGCTTCGTCCGGCGCAGCCTCGCCGCGCGCGGCCTCGTCGAGGCGGTGACCTTCTCCTTCATGCCGAAGCGGCTTGCCGAGCTCTTCGGCGCGGCGCCGCCGAGCCTTGCCGTCGTCAATCCGATCAGCGCCGATCTCGACCAGATGCGCCCCTCGAACCTGCCCAACCTGCTGCAGGCGGCGCAGCGCAATGCCGATCGCGGCTTTCCCGACGGCGCGCTGTTCGAGATCGGGCCCCAATACCGCGACGACACGCCCGAGGGCCAGGATCTCGTCGCCGCCGGCATCCGCGTCGGTCGCACCGGACCCAAGCGCTGGAACGACCCCGGGCGGCCGGTCGACGCCTTTCTCGCCAAGGCCGATGCGCTGGCGGCGCTGGTCGCGGCCGGCGCCGCCGCCGAGAGCCTGCAGGTGAGCGCCGAGGTGCCGGAGTGGTACCACCCGGGCCGCGCCGGCACGGTGCGGCTGGGGCCGAAGCTGCTCGGCTATTTCGGCGAGATCCATCCCGGCGTTCTGAGCGAGATGCGGATCGACGGCCCGGCGGTGGGCTTCGAGGTCTTCGTCGATCACGTGCCGCTGCCGAAGGGCCGGCGCGGGCGCGCACCGCTGAAGCTCTCGCCGTTCCAGCCGGTCGAGCGCGACTTCGCTTTCACCGTCGATGCCAAGCTTCCCGCCGAGACGCTGCTGCGTGCCGCGCGCGGCGTCGACCGCAAGCTCGTCGCCGATGTGCGGCTCTTCGACGTCTACGAGGGCGCCGGCCTCGGCGAGGGCAAGAAATCGCTCGCCATCACCGTGGTGCTGCAGCCCGAGGAGGCGACGCTCACCGACGAGGCGCTGGAAGCCTTCTCGCAGAAGCTCGTCGCTGCGGTCGAAAAGGCCACCGGCGGGACGCTCAGGCGCTGATCATGCTGCATGTCGATCAAGCGTCCTTCGACGGGCTCAGGATGAGGACCTTTCTTCGTGGCTCTTGGAAGATGCCCAAAAAGAATGTTCCTCATCCTGAGCTTGTCGAAGGACGCACCACAGCCTTGCAGCACGCACCCGGAGCTACATGACCGCCTTCGCCAAAATCCGCAAGGCGGCAGAGA
>DASQSR010000337.1:0-9619 GCA_035642295.1 Allostellaceae bacterium
GGCCTCGCCGGCACGCTCTTCGGCCTCCTCATCGTCCGCCGCCGCGGCGTCTACTTCGCCATGGTGACGATCGCTTTCGGCCAGATCTGCTACTACATCGCCTATAGCTGGAACGATCTGACCGGCGGCTTCGACGGGCTGCGCGGCTTTCAGCGCGCCCCCCTCCATCTCGGTTCCTGGGTCATCGACATCACCAATGGCGGCACCACCTTCTACTACTTCGTGCTCGCTGTCTTCGCGGTCGCGGTCGGCCTCATTGGCCTGCTGCTGCGCTCGCCCTTCGGCCGCACACTTATCGCCATCCGCGAGAATGAGCGGCGTGCACGTTTTTTAGGCATCCCGGTGGAGCGCCATATCTGGCTCTCCTTCTCCATCTCCTGTTTCTTCACGGCGCTGGCCGGAACGCTTTATGCGCTGCTCAACAACTTCGCCGATCCGCTAGGCCTCCACTATTCGCTTTCCGGTGAAATCGTCATCATGACCGTCATGGGCGGCATGCGAATCTTCTGGGGTCCGTTGCTCGGCGCCGCGCTCTTCGTCGTCCTCCAGGACTACATTTCGAGCATGACGGTCAACTGGATGTCGTTCATCGGCCTGCTGTTCGTCCTTGTCGTGCTGTTCTTCCCGCGCGGCCTCCTCGGCTTCCTGCAGCGGCGGGGCCAGGCATGAGTGTTCTTGACGTGCGGAGCGTCACCAAGGCTTTCGGCAGCCTTGTCGCGGTGCGCGACGTGTCGCTCACCGTGCAGCAAGGCGAGCTGCGCGCCGTCATCGGCCCGAATGGGGCGGGGAAGACGACTTTCTTCAATCTCATCAGCGGCTTCTTCCCGCCGAGCTCGGGCTCGATCGCCTTCGACGGCAGGGACGTGACGCGCGTGCCCGCGGATAAGCGCGTCGCTCTCGGCATGGCGCGCACCTTCCAGATCACCGAGATCTTTCCCGAGCTCAGCGTCGCCGAGAACGTGCAGGTCAGCGTCGAGGTGGCGTCCGGCTATCGCCTGCGCCCGTGGCTCAGCCGCAGCGCGGCGGCCGAGGTGGGAACCCGGGTCGAGGAGATCCTGATGCTCGCCGGCATCGACAACAAGGCCGGCCGTCTCGTCGGCGAGCTGTCGCATGGCGATCAGCGCGCGGCCGAGATCGCCATGGCGCTGGCCTTGAAACCGCGCCTCTTGCTGCTCGACGAGCCGACAGCGGGCATGGGCGATCAGGAAACCTACGATATCACCCAACTGGTTCGACGCCTCCATCGCGACAGCAAGCTCACCATCGTGCTGATCGAGCACGACATGCGCGTCGTCTTCCATCTCGCCGACCGAATCAGCGTGCTCGACCAGGGCCGGCTTCTCGCCGAGGGGACGCCGGCCGAGATCGCCGCCAACGAGGCCGTGCAGGCGGCTTATCTGGGCAAGGCGGCATGAGCGGCGTCAACGGCTCGAGCGGCATCGCGCTCAAAGTCGAGGGTCTGCAAACCTTCTACGGCAAGAGCCACATCCTCCATGGCGTCAGTCTCGAGGTCGCCGAGGGGCGCATCACCACCCTCCTCGGCCGCAACGGCGCCGGCAAGACGACGACGCTGCGCAGCCTGATGGGGCTCACGCCGGCGCGCGAAGGGCGGATCACCGTGTTCGGCGCGGAGACGACGCGCTGGCCGAGCTACCGCATTGCCGCACTCGGCGTCGGCTATGTGCCCGAAGGTCGCCGCATCTTCCCCAACCTCAGCGTCGAGGAGAATTTGAAAGTGCCGCTCGAGCGTCCGGGACCCTGGACAATCGAGCGCGTCTTCCAGCTCTTCCCGCGCCTTTACGAGCGGCGCAACAACCGCGGCCGGCAGCTTTCGGGCGGCGAGCAGGAGATGCTCGCGATCAGCCGGGCGCTGCTGCTCAATCCGCGGCTGCTGATGCTCGACGAACCGTCGCAGGGCCTGGCCCCGCTGGTCGTGCGCGAGGTCTTCCGCATCGTCGAGCAGATGCGCAGCGAAGGGATCTCGGTGCTGCTGGTCGAGCAGAACGCGCGTATGAGCCTCGCCATCGCCGATCACGCATATGTGCTCGACAACGGTGCCATCGTCTATTCCGGTCCGGCCAAAGAGCTCGCCGCCGATGAGGAGCGCGTGCAAGCGCTCGCTGGCGCCAGCGCCGAGGAGTGGCATGCGGAGCCGATTCGCCGCTGATTGCGCGGACCGAGGTTGCGTCTACTCCTAAAATTGTGTCGTCGCGCCTGCCACGTCTCGGTGCGACATTTTGGCGCCCGCACAAATCCGTGCTTTTTCCCGAGGCATGCCAAACTTTTGGACTGGAGCCTTAACTTCGCCGGTTTTTTTGGCGATCCTGATTGTTGTTGTGCTGGGGTCGGGCCGCCCGGTGCGTCGTCGTAAAGGAGCAGGCCGAAGCGGATGCGCGTAGGCGATCGGAGTCGCGATCCGAAATTACACCCCCGACCGCTAGCGGGGGTCAGGCTGGGCATCAACCTTGCATACCTCCGCGGTGGCAACGCTGTGGCAGGGGTCGTGACTGGCCCGGCCAAAGCGGGAACTGCCGCAATGGAGAGGTCGTTTCCAAGGTGTCAACCGGTCATGTCGAAGACGAATCGCTCATGTCGAAGACGAATCGAAATAGCCTGCTGGCGTTAATGGTTAATTAACACGGAACGTGCAAACATGTGTATCCTTCCCGCAAAGGATTTGCGGCGTCTAGGGCGAGGTGGAGAATGATTTCTCAGGATAATCTGTTCGGTCTCTTTGCGAAGCTGTACGACGGTCAGAAAGAGACTGAGATGACCCTGGAGGATTATCTCAAGTCTTGCGCGCGCGAACCGATGGCATACGCCAGTGCCGCCGAAAGGATGCTTGCGGCAATTGGTGAGCCCGAGATCGTCGATACCAGCCACGACCAGCGCCTTGGTCGGATTTTCATGAACCGCAGCATGCGGGTCTACCCGGCTTTTGCCGATTTCTACGGCATGGAAGAGACGATCGAGCGCATCGTCGGATACTTCCGTCATGCCGCGCAGGGGCTCGAAGAGAGAAAGCAGGTGCTCTACCTGCTGGGGCCGGTCGGCGGCGGCAAATCCTCGCTCGCCGAGCGGCTGAAACTGCTGATGGAAAAGCTGCCGATCTACGTGCTCAAAGCCGGCAAGGAGGTAAGCCCGGTCTTCGAGAGCCCGCTCGGCCTTTTCGACCTGATCCGCATGGGCGACACGCTCGAGCGGAGCTATCGCATTCCCAAGCGCCGCCTGACCGGCCTCGCCTCGCCCTGGGCGCTGAAGCGCCTCGACGAGTTCGGCGGCGACGTTTCGAAGTTCACCGTCGTGCGCCTCCACCCCTCGCGGCTGCGGCAGATCTGCATCGCCAAGACCGAGCCGGGCGACGAGAACAACCAGGACATCTCGAGCCTGGTCGGCAAGGTCGACATCCGCAAGCTCGAGTTCTTCAGCCAGGCCGATGCCGACGCCTATGCCTTCTCCGGCGGGCTCAACCGCACCAGCCAGGGCATTCTTGAATTCGTCGAGATGTTCAAGGCGCCGATCAAGATGCTGCACCCGCTGCTGACCGCGACGCAGGAGGGCAACTACATCGGCTCCGAGAATATCGGCGCCATCCCCTATCAGGGCATCATCCTCGCGCATTCGAACGAGGCGGAGTGGCAGACCTTCAAGAACAACCGCAACAACGAGGCCTTCATCGACCGCATCTGCGTCATCAAGGTGCCCTACTGCCTGCGCGCGCACGAGGAATGCAAGATCTACGAGAAGCTGCTCGCCAACAGCGAGCTCGCCGCCGCGCCCTGCGCCCCGGGAACGCTCGACATGCTGTCGCGCTTCCACGTGCTGTCGCGCTTGAAGCAGCACGAGAACTCCAATCTCTACTCGAAGATGCGCGCCTATGATGGCGAGAGCCTCAAGGACAGCGACCCGCGCGCCAAGACGGTGCAGGAATATCGCGACGCCGCCGGCGTCGACGAGGGCATGGAAGGCCTCTCGACCCGCTTCGCCTTCAAGGTGCTCTCCAGCACCTTCAACTACGACACGCAGGAGGTCTCGGCCGATCCGGTGCACCTCATGTACGTGCTCGAGCAGGCGATCCGACGCGAGCAGTTCCCGGAGGAAAACGAGAAGAAGCTGTTGACCTACATCAAGGCCGAGCTCGCGCCGCGTTATGCAGAATTCATTGGCAATGAGATCCAGAAGGCTTATCTCGAGTCGTATGGTGACTACGGCCAGAACCTGTTCGATCGTTACGTTGCCTATGCCGACGCCTGGATCGAGGATCAGGATTACAAGGATCCGGACACGGGACAGCTCATGGATCGCGAGCTCCTGAACCAGGAACTCTCGAAGATCGAGAAGCCGGCGGGCATCGCCAACCCGAAGGATTTCCGCAACGAGGTGGTGAAGTTCGCGCTGCGGGCCCGCGCCGCCAATAGCGGGCGGAATCCGTCCTGGACCTCTTATGAGAAGCTGCGCGAGGTGATCGAGAAGCGCATGTTCTCGCAGGTTGAGGATCTGCTGCCGGTGATCAGCTTCGGGTCGAAGAAGGACTCGGACACCGAGCAGAAGCACCAGGACTTCCTCGAGCGCATGGTTTCGCGCGGCTACACCCAGCGCCAGGTCCGGCGCCTCGTCGAGTGGTACATGCGCGTCAACAAAGCCGGCTAGCGCCGCCCCAAGGAGATAGCTTCCGCGATGAACATCATCGATCGACGGCCGAATCCCAAGGGCAAGAGCCTCGCCAACCGTCAGCGGTTCATCGACCGGGCGCGTGGCGAGGTGAAGAAGGCGCTGGTCGATGCGCTGAAGCGGCGCAAGGTCGGCGGGACCGACGGCGGGGAGAAGATCTCGATCCCGAGCCGCGGCATTGCCGAGCCGGTGTTCCACCGCGCCGCGCATGGCGGCAAGCGCGAATACATCGTTCCCGGCAACAAGAAGTTCATCGTCGGCGACCGCATTGAAAGGCCGCAGAGCGGCGAAGGCGGCGGCCGCGGCGGCGCCAGCAACGAGGATGGCGGCGAGCAGGACGCTTTCGAGTTCGTGCTGTCGAAGGAAGAGTTCCTCAACCTCTTTTTCGAGGACCTGGAGCTGCCCGACCTGATCAAGACGCGGCTCAAGGAAACCGAGGCGACGCAGCTGACCCGCGCCGGCTTTTCCGTTGCCGGCACCCCGGCCAATCTCAATCTGGTGCGCACGATGCGCAACAGTCTGGCCCGCCGCATTTCGCTGCACCGGCCGCGGCCGCACGAGATCGCCGCGCTCGAGCGCCAGATCGAAGCCGCGCTCGCCGCCGACGACGCCGAAAGCGCCGCGCAGAGCAAGCTCGATCTCGACATCCTGCAGCGCCGCGCCCGTCGCGTGGGCTTCATCGATCCCGTCGATGTCCGCTACAACCGCTTTGATCGAGTGCCGAAGCCGAACACCCAGGCGGTGATGTTCTGCCTGATGGACGTCTCCGGCTCGATGACCGAAGCGATGAAGGACCTCGCCAAGCGCTTCTTCCTGCTGCTGCACGTCTTCCTGACGCGGCGCTACAAGCATGTCGACATCGTCTTCATCCGCCACACGAGCAACGCGCAGGAAGTCGACGAAGAGACCTTCTTCCACAGCCGCGAGACCGGCGGCACCATCGTTTCGACCGCGCTCGAGGAAATGCTGAAGGTCGTGCGTGCGCGCTACAGCCCCGACAACTGGAACATCTACGCGGCGCAGGCCTCGGACGGCGACAACTACACCGAGGACAGCGATCGCTGCAGCCAGCTGCTGGGCGGCGAGATCCTGCCGCTGACGCAATACTTCGCCTATATCGAGGTCGGCGCCGAGGCAACGCTGCGCCACGGCTTTCCCTCGCCGCCGACCGACCTCTGGCGTACCTACAGCCAGATCGCGGAGCAGCATCGGAATTTCGCCATGCGCAAGGTGGCGGACCAGACGCAGATCTTCCCGGTCTTCCACGAGCTTTTTGCCAAGCAGCGGGAGCATGCCTGATGGCAGCCGATGGCGGCGTCGCAATGCCGACGAGGCTCCTCTTCGAGGGGCCGGAATGGGATTTCGAGAAGATTCGCCGGGTCTACGGCGCGATCGAGGAGATTGCGCTGGGCGAGTTGGGCCTCGACGTCTATCCCAACCAGATCGAGGTGATCACCTCCGAGCAGATGCTCGACGCCTACGCCTCGATCGGCCTGCCGCTGATGTACCGGCACTGGAGCTTTGGCAAGCGCTTCGCCCGCGAGGAGGCGCTCTATCGCCACGGCCTTCAGGGCCTGGCCTACGAGATCGTCATCAATTCGAGCCCCTGCATCAGCTACATCATGGAGGAGAACTCCATGACCATGCAGACGCTCGTCATCGCGCACGCCGCCTTCGGTCACAACCACTTCTTCAAGAACAACTATCTGTTCCGGCAGTGGACCGACGCGACGGGCATCCTCGACTATCTCACCTTCGCTCGCGATTTCGTCGCCCATGCCGAGGAGAGCCACGGCGTCGAGGCGGTGGAGCGCGTGCTCGACGCGGCGCATGCGCTGATGAATCACGGCGTTCACCGCTACGATCGTCCGGCCAAGCTCAACCTCGAGGAAGAGCGCAAGCGCGAAGCGGAGCGCCGGCGGCATTTCGAAGCGAGCTATGACGACATCTGGCGCACCGCGCTGATCGGCGAGCGGCCGGACGAGGCGGGTCAGAGCCAGGAGAAGCAGCGTGCGGAGGTGCGGCGCCGCCTCGGCCTGCCCGAGGAGAACCTGCTCTATTTCCTCGAGAAGCGCGCGCCGCGGCTCGAGCCCTGGCAGCGCGAGCTGGTGCGCATCGTCCGCCACATCTCGCAGTACTTCTATCCGCAGAAGCAGACGCGGCTGCTGAACGAGGGTTGCGCCACCTTCTGTCACTACGAGATCATGACGCGGCTGCACGAGAAAGGGCTGATCAGCGACGGCGCCTTCCTCGAGGCGCTGCACTCGCACACCAGCGTGGTGTTCCAGCCCGAATACGACGATCCCCGCTATAACGGCATCAATCCCTACGCGCTGGGCTTCGCCATGATGCGCGACATCAAGCGCATCTGCCTCGAGCCCGAGGCGGAGGATCGCGAGTGGTTCCCCGATATCGCCGGCAATGGCGACCCCTACGGCACGCTGCGCCACGCCTGGGCCAACTACCGCGACGAGAGCTTCATGCTGCAGTATCTGAGCCCGCGGCTCATCCGCGAGTTCCGGCTGTTCAAGGTGCTCGATGAGGAGGGCGCCGACGCCCTCTTGGTCAACGCCATCCACGACGAGCGCGGATACCGGGAGATCCGCCGCGCGCTCGCCCGCCATTACGACTTGGCGCGGCACGAGCCGGACATCCAGATCCGCGACGTCGATCTCGCGGGCGATCGCTGCCTCGTGCTGAGCCACAGCGTCCACGACGGCGTGTTGCTCGACGAGGGCGGCGCCAAGGCGGTGCTCGAGCAGCTCGGCGAGCTCTGGCGCTACGGCATCCGGCTCGAAGAGATCGACGCCACCACCGACCGCGTGCTCAAGACCCACGAAGTCTCGGCGCGGCACTAATCTTCTAGCCGACGGCGGACGGGTTCCGGCTGGGGGCTCCCCTCCCCGCCAGGACGAGCATGGCCGCGAGGCTGTGCAGCACGACGGCAAGCAGCAGCGGCGCCCGGTAGCTGCCGGAGACATCGTGCAGCGCGCCGAAAACCGCCGGGGCGAAGCTGTATACCGCCTGGTTCAAGGCCACCACGAGCGCCACCACGCGGCCGAGATCGGTCGGCGCGAATTCGCGCTCGGCGATGAGCGGCGGCAGAGACACCAGGTTGCCGAGCCCGATGCCGAAGAGGACGCAACCCAGCAGCAGCGGCAGCGCGCTCGATCCGGCCAGCAGCAGCAGCAGTCCCGCCGCCTGCACGGCGAAATTGCCGGCCGCGGCGCGCCGCCGGTCGAGCCGGTCGATCAGCGTGCCGAGCAGCAGGCGCCCCGCCACGGCGCACAGCGTGGTGAGGCTTACCGCGCCGGCGGCGCCGTCCTCGCCCAGCGCCGGCGCGAGCAGGCTGACGAACTGCGAGACAAGCCCCACTTGGGAGAAGAGACCGAGCGAAAAGGCGGCGCTTATCGTCAGGAACCCGCGATGGCGCAGCAGGGCGCGGCGGCTTGATGGCGCCACCGGCGGAGGCACCGCGCCGTCACTCGCGCGGCTTGCCGCTGGCGCGCCATCGGCCGCGACACCAAGGCTCTCGGGGCTGGGTCGGAGATAGCGGCCGGCGAGCCACCACAGCACGACCAGCGTTGCGCTCGCCACCAGCGCCGCGGCGCGGGCAAAGCCGAGCCGGCCGATCAGCAGCACCCAAAGCGGCAGGAAGACGACGCCGCCCAGGCTGGCGCCGTTCAAGGCGAGACTGAGCGCGACCCCCCGCCGTCGCTTGAACCACGGGGAGAGCATCGCGTTGATCGCAGCGCTGCTCGTCGCCGACCAGCCGACGGCCGTCAGCGCCGCCGCGGCGAAGAGCTGCCACGGCGCGGCGGCAACCGCCCAGGCCAGCGTTCCCGCCGCCAGCGCCGCGGCGCCGGCGCGCGACGTCGCGGCGAGACCGAAGCGCCGATGCGCATCATCGAGACCGGCGACCAGGCCGGCGCTTACCAGGTAATGCGCCGTGACCGCCGCCGAGATCAGCGAGACCGGCCAGCCGCGCGCCGCGTGGATGGCATGAATGAACACCGACAAGCCGTAGAAGCCGATGCCCCAGGCGAAAACGGCGTAGACGAAGGCGGCGGCGACCACCCGCCAGCCGAAGAACACGCCGCCCGAGACTGCCCGCGTCGCTGCCATGCGGGAAGACTGGTCCGCGCCGGCACCGGCTTCTATCCGGAACGGTTCGGCAAAGCCCGTAGCATTGCGGCCTTGGCAGGCGCCCGGGGACCGCCTATCGCGGCTTCAGCGTCAGCGCGGCGGAGTTGAGGCAATAGCGCAGGCCGGTCGGCGGCGGGCCGTCCTCGAAGACATGGCCGAGATGGCCGCCGCAGCGGCGGCACAGCACTTCGGTGCGCGTCATGAAGAGGCTGCGGTCGGTTTCGGTGGCGATGCGCTCCTCGGCGATCGGCGCCCAGAAGCTCGGCCAGCCGGTGCCGGAGTCGAACTTCGCGTCGGCGTCGAACAGCTCTTCGCCGCAGCAGACGCAGGCATAGATCCCCGGCGTCTTGGTGTCCCAATAAGCGCCGGTGAACGCGCGCTCGGTGCCTTTGCGCCGGGCAATGCGATACTGCTCCGACGTGAGCTGCGCCCGCCACTCGGCGTCCGTCTTCTCCTGGTTGTCGCTCAAGCCCGCCTCCTCGCCGCACGAGCCCATCCTATCCGCGCATCAGGCCGGCGCAAGCTGCCACCCTTGCGCGCGCCGCGCCCCCCATTGCATCCTGGGGACGGGACCCGCGCAAAACGTCGAGGCGAGAGGAAGGGGCGGCGCTCGCCGCGGGCCGGCCGGAACTTCGGCCCGCGCCTCACCTTGGCAAGACGAAAGGAGCCTCGATGGGCATCCTGGCACAACTCCGCAGCCTCGATTACCGCCAGAGAAGTGCGGTCCTCGCCAGCTTTCTCGGCTGGACGCTCGATGCCTTCGACTTCTTCCTTCTCGTCTTCGTGGTCAAGGACATCGCCG
>DASQSR010000338.1:0-5783 GCA_035642295.1 Allostellaceae bacterium
ACGGTGGAACCCGATCTCTCTAAGTCGTTGAAATAGATGGTGCCGACGCGCAGGTTCGAACTGCGGACCTACTGATTACGAATCAGTTGCTCTACCGCTGAGCTACGTCGGCGCCGGAGGTGGCGGACCTTACCGTGCGGCCGCCCGCGCCGTCAACCGCGGGGGCCGCCCGGGCGCTTCCGCCGCCTCCGCCCCGCTCGCACCCGCGGCTCCCCTTGACGTGGGGGTATATGCGCCTATATCGGTGCATATGCGCCTATCGGTGCGGGATGAGGGAGGTGGGGCGATGAGCGTCGATGCTGCGATCGAACGGGAAGCGCGGGCTCCGGCCGCGCCGATGCCGGCGGCGACGCGCCGGCCGCGCCTCCGGCCGAAGCGCCTCGCCCTCATCGGCCTCGCCCTTGCCGCGGCGCTCGGCGGCGGCTGGTGGGGCTATGACTGGTGGCGCGTCGGCCGCTTTATCGAGAGCACCGACGACGCCTATGCCGGCGGCAATGTCACGCCGATCGCGCCGCACGTCTCCGGCTTCGTCGCCGAGATCGCGGTTGGGGACAACCAGCTCGTCCATGCCGGCCAGCTTCTCGTGCGCCTCGACGACCGTGACACCGCCGCGGCGCTCGCCCGCGCCACCGCCATCGTCGGCGAGCGCCAGGCGACGCTCGCCGATCTCCAGGCGAAATACGTGCTGCAACAGGCAACCATCCGCCAGGCCGCCGCCGATCTCTCGGCCAAGTCCGCCGACGCCGCCTTCGCCCGGCAGGACGATGTCCGCTACCGCCATCTGGCCGAAGCGAGCGCCGGCTCGATCCAGAGTGCCGAGAAGGCCCAGGCCCACGACCAGGAGGCCCAATCCACCGTTCTCGCCGCGGCGGCATCGCTCGACGCCGCCAAGCAGCAGCTTGCCGTTCTCGACACCGAGATCACCGAGGCGCGCGCCGAAGTGGCGCAGGCGGAGGCCGATCTCCGCACCGCCCGGCTCAATCTCGGCTACACCGAGATCCGCTCGCCGATCGACGGCTATGTCGGCAACCGCGCGGCGCAGGTCGGCGCCTATGTCACGACCGGCGCCTATCTCCTCACCGTCATTCCCGCGCACGGCCTCTGGGTCGACGCCAATTTCAAGGAGGACCAGCTCGCGCATATGGTGCCGGGCGAGCCCGCGACCATCGTCGCCGATGTCCTGCCGGACCACGTCTTCCACGGCCATGTCGCGAGCCTCGCCCCCGCCACCGGCGCGGTGTTCAGCGTCATTCCGCCGGAGAACGCCACCGGCAACTTCACCAAGATCGTGCAGCGCGTGCCGGTGCGCGTCGTGCTCGACGACGGCGACCCGCTGCTCGCGCACATCCGGCCGGGCCTCTCGACCACGGTCGGCGTCGACACGCGCACCGATGATGGTGCCGGCGCGGGGAGGGCGAAATGAGCGACGCGCCCGCCGACGCCTTTCGCCTGCGCGACCTCCTCCCTTTCGTCGTCATGTGCGTCGGCATGTTCATCGCGCTGCTCGACATCCAGATCGTCGCCTCCTCGCTGCAGGACATCGGCGGCGGCCTCTCCGCGGCGCAGGACGACATCAGCTGGGTGCAGACCGCCTATCTCATCGCCGAGATCATCATGATCCCGCTCTCCGGCTGGCTCACCCGCGTCTTCTCGACGCGCTGGCTCTTCGCCGCGTCGGCCGCCGGCTTCACCGTCGCCAGCATGCTATGCGGCCTCGCCTGGAACATCGACAGCATGATCCTCTTTCGCGCGCTGCAGGGGCTGCTCGGCGCGTCGATGATCCCCACCGTCTTCACCTCGTCCTTCCACTATTTCCAAGGGCAGCGCCGCGTCTATTCCGCCGCGGTCATCGGCACCATCGCCTCGGTCGCCCCGACCCTGGGGCCGGTGATCGGCGGCTGGATCACCGACACCCTCGACTGGCACTGGCTCTTCTACATCAACCTGGTGCCCGGGGCGCTCATCGCTCTCTCGGTGCCGTTCCTGGTGCGCATCGACGAGCCCGATCTCACCCTGCTGCGCGACGCCGACTATCCCGGCATCCTGCTCATGGCGATCGCCCTCGGCACGCTCGAATACGTGCTCGAGGAAGGCTCGCGCTGGAACTGGTTCGACGACCGCACCATCCGCGAATGCGCCGGGATCGCCGCCGTCGCCGGGTTGCTCTTCATCATCCGCAGCCTGACCTACGCCCGGCCGGTCGTCGATCTCCGCGCGCTCCGCAACCGCAACTTCGCCCTCGGCTGCTTTCTCTCCTTCGTCACCGGCATCGGCATCTTCTCCACCATCTACCTGACGCCGCTCTTCCTCGGCTATGTCCGCGGCTTCAGCGCCTGGCAGACCGGCACCGCCATCTTCTCCACCGGCGCCGCCTCGCTCCTCGGCGTTCCCGTCTACATCGTGCTGGCGCGGCGCTTCGATACGCGCTGGCTGATGATGTTCGGCCTCGCCTGCTTCGGCTTCTCGATGTGGAGCTTCAGCTTCATCACCCATGACTGGGGCGCGGCCGAGCTGCTCGTGCCGCAGGTGCTGCGCGGCTTTCCTCAGGTCTTCGCCGTCGCGCCCAGCGTCAATCTCGGCCTCGGCAGCCTGCCGCCGGAGCGGCTCAAATACGCCAGCGGCCTCTTCAACATGATGCGCAATCTCGGCGGTGCCGTCGGCATCGCGGTGAGCGGCGCCGTGCTCAACAACCGCACCAATTTCCACTTCCTCGCCATCGCCTCCAATCTGACGCCGGCGAATGGCGCCATGGCGCGCTTCACCGCGGCGCTGACCCAGCGCTACGGCGCGCTCCCCGGCAGCCCCGATGCCGGGCAGATGGCGGCGCTCAACCGGCTCTGGCATCTCGCTTATCGCGAAGCCTCGACGCTCGCCTATGCCGATGCTTTCCGCATCATCATGATCGCGTTCGTCGTGGCGACTTTGCTCGTGCCGCTGCTGCGCAATGTCGTCTTGCCCAAGGCGCCGTCGCCTGACGCGCATTGACAAGGCAGCCGGCGAAGGCGCGAGATGATGAGCCAATGGGGAGGAAAGCCGTGACGGCACGAAACGCGAGCATCGCCGTGATCGGCGCCGGCGACTTTATCGGCGCCGCCATCGCCCGGAAATTCGCCGGCGAGGGCTTCACCGTCTTCGCCGGACGGCGGCAGGGGGAGAAGCTCGCGCCGCTCGTCGCCGAGATCGAGGCGGCCGGCGGCCACGCCTTCGGCCGCTCGCTCGACGCCCGCAAGGAGGAAGACATCGCCGCCTTCCTCGCCGCGGCCGATGCGGCGGCGCCGCTCGAAATCTGCATCTTCAACATCGGCGCCAACGTCAATTTCCCGCTGCTCGAGACCACCGAGCGCGTCTTCCGCAAGGTCTGGGAGATGGCATGCTACGCCGGCTTCCTCACCGCGCGCGAGGCGGCGCGGCTGATGCTGCCGCGCGGCCGCGGCAGCCTCTTCTTCACCGGCGCCACCGCCAGCCTGCGCGGCGGCATCGGCTACGCCGCTTTTGCCAGCGCCAAGTTCGGCCTCAGAGCCGTCGCGCAAAGCGCCGCGCGCGAGCTCGGCCCGCGCCACATCCACGTCGCGCACCTCATCATCGATGCCGGCGTCGATACCGCCTGGGTGCGCGAGCGCATCCGCACGCGGGAAGGGGAGGCGGCGCTGCAAGCGCTCGACCCCGATCGGCTGATGCGGCCGGAAGCCGTCGCCGACGCCTATTGGCAGCTCCATGAGGAGCCGCCCGACGCCTGGTCCTTCGAGCGCGAGATCCGCCCCTTCGGCGAGAAATGGTGACGCCATGCCCCGGCCCAACGTCGAGTTCCATTTCGATTTCGGCAGCCCCAACGCCTATCTCGCGCATCTCGTCATCCCGGCGATCGAGCAGCGCACCGGCGTCGAGTTCACCTATGTGCCGATCCTGCTCGGCGGCGTCTTCCGCCTCACCGGCAACCGCTCGCCGGCGGAGAGCCTCGCCGGCATCAAGAACAAGGGCGAATACGAGCGCCTCGAGACGGCGCGCTTCATCCGGCGCCACGGCATCACCCAATTCCGGATGAACCCGTTCTTTCCCGTCAACACCCTGACCTTGATGCGCGGCGCCATTGCGGCGGAGACGCTCGGCGTCTTCGACCGCTATGTCGACGAGATCTATCGCCACATGTGGTCGGCGCCGAAGAAGCTCGACGATCCCGCGGTGCTGGCCGCCGCGCTCACCGAATCCGGCTTCGATGCCGACCGCTTCGCCGCGCTGGTGCAGCAGCCGGAGGTGAAGGCGCGCCTCCTCGCGAACACCGAGCGCTCGGTCGCCCGCGGCACCTTCGGCTCGCCCACCTTCTTCGTCGGCGACGACATCTTCTTCGGCAAGGACCGCCTGCGCGACGTCGAGGAAGCCATCGCCGCGGCGGGGTAAGGAGCGTCGCTTCCCGCTTGCACGGGAATGACGACAGCATTTTGACGCCCCCACCACAGCGCTAGAGCATCCACACATTTTGGCGCCGTGCCGACGCCCCTCTCCCGCTTCGCGGGCGAGGGGCTATCACACCGCGCCGTGATCTGTGAATCTCTTGGCGCGAAAGCGAGGGTCCACCTAAGCCGCAGTTCGGTCGGGCGAAAAGTACCCCGCTACCGCGCCTCCGCCCGCCCCTCGAACTCCGTCCCCGTCACCGCTTTCAGCAGCGCGCGCAGCTCCTGTGTCGACTTGATGCCGAACGTCGCTTCGAAGCGCTGCTGCGCTTGCGCCCACTTCTTCGTGGCGGCGCGCAGCCGCGCGGCGCCGGCCTCGGTGAGGCGCAGCTCCTTGCGGCGCCGGTCGTCGCGCCCCTGCGCCACCGCGATCAGGCCCTCGCGCTGCAGCGGCAGGATGTTCCGCCCCAGCGTGGTGCGGTCCATCACCATCACCTCCGCGAGCGCGTTGATCGTCATCGGCCCCAGCCGCTTCAGCTTGGCCAGCATCGAGAACTGGCTCGTGCGCAGCCCGACCGGCGCCATCACGTGGTCATAGAATTGCGTCACGTGCCGCGCCGCCTGGCGGATCGCCGCGCAGTTGCACGCTTCCGGCGTCAGCTCGATCTCGTCCATCGCCTGTCTCCCTCCCGACACTATATAGGCGCATATGCGCGGAGTTCAATGGAAACGCGAGCCGCGGATGACGGCACGCGCCTCATGCCGCGGGGTTCGTACCCAGGAACACCGGCAGGTCGGTCGCCGGGTTCCGCGCCGGCACGTCGAAGAACATCTCGGCGATCCAGCCGCGGTGATAGGTCGCGTGGTTCACCACGTGCAACAGCATGGCGCCGCGCGTCATCGCTCCGTCGCCGCCATCGATGAAGCGAAACCTCAGGGTCTCGTCGAGGCTGGCGGGCGTTTGCGCCGCGCTCCAGTCGATCCACCACCGGTTCATCGCTTGCTGCGCGGCCCGCAGCGCGGGGAGTTCGGCGTGCAGAACGAGGTTGCGCGCGGTGAAGCCGTGCTCGCGGCCTTCGATATGGGCCTGCCAGACGCAGTCGATCAGCAGGTTGTGGTTGAGCGTGCCGATGATGGTCCGGAACAGCGTCCGCCGCTCCTTTACCGCCTCCCCCGGCGGCAGCGCCGCGACCGCGTCATAGGTCAGCCCGTCCGCCCAGGCGCGATAGTGGGCGAAGAGTAGCGCCGTGCTTGCGTCCATGATGGCTTTCTCCCGAACCGCGGGCCGCCTCCGCTTCGGCGGCGCGCATTAGGACGAGGCGCGCTTGCTGCCGGCATCGCCGCCCGCTTCCCCCGCCGGCCACGGCGCCGGCACCGGCAGCGCCGGCATGAGCC
>DASQSR010000339.1:0-4577 GCA_035642295.1 Allostellaceae bacterium
CCGCGCCGACTGGACCATCGTCAAGCGCACGGTGGCCGAGCGCGGAACCGGCAAGCCGGTCTCCGCCATCTATGTCCTTCGCCGCGAGGCCGGCGCCACCGAGTTCGCGCAGCTCGCTGCGGCGCGTGCCGCGGTCAATAAGACCATCGTCCATCCCGAGAAGCTGACGCGCCCGAAAGAGGACTACGCCAAGGGCGCCGGCAAGAAATAGCCGCTAACGTCCCAACTCGAGCTGGGGCCGCCCCGATCGGCGATGGGGTGCGCCGGCCCAAGCCATGATCAGAACCCGAATGACCGCTGAGCCGGCGCCGGCGTCCCGACCCGAACGCCCTCCAGTTCGAGCATGCGGATCTTGGTCGCCGAGCCGCCCGGCGCCGAAAAGCCACCCACCTTGCCGCCGGCCGCCAGGACCCTGTGGCAAGGGATGATCAGCGCCACCGGGTTCCTGGCCATCGCTTGGCCGACGTCGCGAGCGGCCTCCGGTGCGGCGCCGAGTTCCTTCGCCAGCGCGCCATAGGTGGTCGTGCGGCCCCATCCGACGCGCCGCGCCGCGGCATAGATTTGCGCGAAGAACGCGTCCTGCTCGCCGAGGTCGAGCTTGACGGTGGAGAAATCCGTCTCCTGGCCTGCGAAATAGCGCTTCACGGCGGCGACCGTCTCGGCCACTTCAGGGGTGGGCTCACGGAGCTCGGCGCCGGGTGCCCGGCGCCGCAGAAGCCGTTCGGTCGTTTCGGCGCTTCTCGTCGGCAACTGGAAGCGCGTGATGCCCACCGCGTTCCAGGCGATGCCGCAGTGGCCGCCCGCCGTTTCGAAGATGAAATAATGCTGCGTCGTCTGACCCATCACACGGCCCTCGCATATCGACCTGTCATGAAGGTCGTACGATCAAGGCGCGAATTCCATCCGATTCCTGCCTCAGATCTCGCGGCTCAGGTTCATCGCGGAAACGCAGACGTCCCGCTCCCGTCCCTCGCGTCGACCTAGCCGCCGAACAGTCGCTTTACCAGCCTTCGCGCCAGCACCCCGGCCATGCGCCGGCGGTAATGGCCGGGCGTGAAGGTGGTCTTCATCGCCATGATCTGGTCGCGCACCAGCGCGTCGAGCCCGGCGAGGACGCGCGCGTCCAGCGGCCCGCCGCAGAGCTGCTCGGTGCCGTCCAGCAGCACCGGGCGCGGATTGGTGCCGGTGAAGGCAAGGCGGAGATCGGCGATGACGCCGCCCTCGCGCTTCAGCGCCGCAGCGGCGCCGGCGACAGGATATTCGATCGAGCGGCGGATGCGCAGCTTGTCGTAGCCCGAGCGGAGACCGGGCTCGCCCTTGGCGCGTACCCCGACCACCATCTCGCCCGGGCGGAGCGCCAGATAGTTCTTGCCGTCGCCGCCGCTGCCGTCATGCCGGGCATAGCCGGTATAGAGTGCGCCGAGCGGCAGGCGGCGCGCGCCGTCGGGGCCGATGAGCGCCACTTCGGCGCCGAGTGTCAGCAGCGCCGGCGCGAGATCGCCGCTGAAGGTGGCGAAGCAGACGCCGCGGCTTTTCGGCGCGACATGGCACATCGTGCCCGTGGTCTTGAGGCAATGGTCGTTGGCGCTGCGCCACCAGTCGCTCTGGTTGTAGTAAAGGCAGCGCGTGTCGAGGCAGAGATTGCCGCCCAGCGTGCCCATCTCGCGCTGCGTCGGCCCGGCGACCGAATGCGCCGCCTCGGCCACGACCGGGTAATGCGCGCGGATTCCGGGATGCGCCGCGAGCGCGGCCAGCGTCACGCCGGCGCCGATCTCGAGCGCGGATTCATCGGCGCGGATCGCCTTCAGTTCGGCGATGCCGGTGACGTCGATGAGCGATGGCGGCGCCTCGATGCCGCGGCGGATGTTGACGACGAGATCGGTGCCGCCGCCGAGCAGCCGCGCGCCGGGATCGGCGGCGCGCGCGGCCAGCGCTTCGGCGAGGGTTTTGGGCCGCACCAGCGCGAAGTCGGGCAGCGCGTCCATCAGGCGGCCTTGCCCGGAGCGCTCTTCTCGCGCTGGCGCTTCTCGAGCGCGGCGAAGACGCGATCGGGCGTCACCGGCAGGGTTTCGCAGCGCAGCCCCGTCGCATCGGCGATCGCGCTGGTGAGCGCCGGCAGGAACGCGGCGAGCGAGCCTTCGCCCGCCTCCTTGGCGCCGAAGGGGCCATAGGGATCGTTGCTCTCGACGATGCCGACGGCGATGGGCGGCGAGTCCTCTATCGTCGGCACGCGGTAGTCGAGCATGTTGCCGGTGAGGAGGAGGCCGTCGTGATAGCCGGTCTCCTCGCTCATCGCCTGGCCCATGCCCATCCACACCGAGCCCTGCACCTGGCCTTCGACGGTGAGGCGGTTGAGCGCCTTGCCGCAATCATGCGCGACCCACACCTTGTCGACGGTGACGACGCCGGTCTCCTCGTCGACGCTGACTTCGACCACCTGCGCCGAATAGCTGTAGCCCATGGTGCCGCCGATCGCCGCGCCGCGATACTTCTTGCCGCCCTGCGATGCCGGCAAGGTGGAGAAATTGCCGGTGACGGTGATGGTGCCGCTGTCCCTAAGCGCCTCGGTCACGACGTCGTCGAAGCTGACGCCCTTGTCCTGCGCCCCGGCGCGGTAGAGCTCGCCCAGGCACTCGACATCCTCCGGCCGGCAGTCGAGCTTGCGCGCCGCCGCCGCCAGCAGCAGCTTCTTCAAATTCTGCGCCGCGTCGATCGCCGCATTGCCGACCATGAAGGTGACGCGCGAGGAATAGGAGCCGTTGTCCTTCGGCACGAGGTCGCTGTCGCCGGTGACGATGCGCAGGCGCGAGAGGTCGAGGCCGAGTACCTCGGCGACGCTCTGCACCAGGATGGTGGAGGAGCCCTGGCCGATCTCGGCGGCGCCGGTTAGCACCACGATCGACCCGTCGAAATCGAGCTTCAGCTTCACCGTCGCATGCGGCTCGCCGGTCCAGTTGACCGGCTTCGACGCGCCGCTGATGTAGTGCGAGCACGCCATGCCGAGGCCCTTGCCCTTGGGCAGCCTGCCCTTGCGTTGCCGCCATTGGCTTTCGCGCTCGACCCAGTCGAGGCATTCCGGCAGCCCGTAGCTGTTCACCATCAGATCGTTGTCGGTGAAGGTCGGGGCGTGCAGGAAGTTGGCGCGCCGCACCGCGAACGGGTCGAGTCCCATCTCCTCGGCCATCTCGTCGAGCAGCGCCTCGAAGGCGAAGCGCACATCGACCGTGCCGTGGCCGCGGAAGGCGCCGCAGGGCGGCGTGTTGGTGAGGACGCGCTTTCCCACATAGCGCACGCGCTTCAAGTCATAGAGCGCATAGAGCATCGAGCCCGAATAGAGGATGGTGACGATGCCATAGCCGCTATGGGCGCCGCCGCGCTGCCAGCATTCGCAATCGACGGCGGTGATGCGGCCGTCCGCGGCGAGGCCGATCTTGAGGCGAATCTCGGTCTCCGGCCGGCCGCGATGGGTGATGAAGGTCTCTTCGCGGTTGACGACGAGGCGCACCCGCCCCCGCGCCTTGCGCGCCAGCAGCGCCGCGATCAGCTCGACATTGAGCGTCTCGGTGCGGCAGCCGAAGCCGCCGCCGACATGCGGCTTCACCACGCGGATGCGCGACATCTCCATGTCGAGGATCTGCGCCAGCATCAGGTGCACGTAGTACGGCACCTGGGTGCTGGCATGGACGGTGAGGCGCTCGCGGACCGCGTCGTAATCGGCGAGCGCCGCGTGCATCTCCATCTGGTTCTGGCACACTTCGGCGCAGTGGAAGCTGCGCTCTTTGACCAGCGCCGCCTCGGCGAAGCCCGCTTCGACATCGCCCAGTTCGAAGAACACGTCGCGCTCGATATTGCCCTTGCGGTGCTCGTGCAGCTCGACCGCGCCCGGCGCCGCCGCCTCGCGCGCCGTGAAATAGGCCGGCAGCTCCCTGACGCGCAGCTTGATCAGCTTCACCGCCTTGGCGGCGGTGGCGTCGTCCACCGCGGCCACCGCCGCCACCGGCTCGCCGCGATAGCGCACGCGCTCGCGCGCCAGCGGATGCTCGGTGCGCGCCACCGGCAGAACGCCGAAGGTCTTGTCGCAATCGGCGCCGGTGACGATGGCGACGACGCCCGGCAGCGCCGCCGCCGCGGCGGTGTCCACCTCGAGGATCTCGCCATGGGCGTAAGGGCTGCGGAAGATGCGGCCGGCGAGCGTACCGGGCTCGATGAAATCGGCGGTGTATTTGGCGCGGCCGGAGACCTTCTCCGGCCCGTCCACCATCGGGACATAGCCGCCGATGCTGTGCGCCGGCGCGATCTCGCTCATGGCGCCACGCCTTCGGCGCGCAGCCGCGCCGCATGCTGCACCGCCTCGATGATTTTGACGTAGCCGGTGCAGCGGCAGATGTTGCTGGCGAGCGCCTCGCGGATCGCTGCCTCGTCCGGCGCCGGATTGTGCCGCAGCAGCCCTTCCGAGGCCATGACGAGGCCGGGCGTGCAATAGCCGCATTGCGCGCCGAGCTTCTCGTGGAAGCCGCGCTGCACCGCGGCGAGCCGCCCATCCGCGGCGAGGGATTCGACGGTGTCGATGCGCTTGC
>DASQSR010000340.1:0-2002 GCA_035642295.1 Allostellaceae bacterium
GCCCGACATCATCACCCTGGCGAAGGCGCTCTCCTCGGCCTATTTGCCGATCTCCGCCACGGTCATCAGCGACGAGCTCTACCAGGCCTTCGTCGCCCAGAGCGAGAAGATCGGGCTTTTCGCCCATGGCTTCACCTATTCCGCCCATCCCGTCTGCTGCGCCGTGGCGCTGGAGACGCTGCGCCTCTACGAGGAGCGCGACATCCTCGGCCATGTCCGAGCGATCGCGCCGCGCTTTCTCGAGGGGCTCCGCCGCTTTGCCGATCACCCGCTGGTCGGCGAGGTGCGCGGCGTCGGCCTCATCGCCGGGGTCGAGCTGGTGCGGGACAAGGCGACCAAGGCGCCCTTCGATCCTCAGGCCGGCATCGGCCCCCTCTTCGCCGCGCGCGCCCAGGAGCACGGGCTCATCGTCCGCGCCATGGGCGACACGGTGGCACTCTGTCCGCCGCTCATCATCACGGCCGGGGAGACCGACGAGATGCTGCGCCGCTTCGGCCGGGCGCTCGAGGACACGGCGGCGGCGGTGAAGCGGGCGGGGCTCGCTTCCGTTGCGTGAGGCGCGGGCCGGTCGGCGATTCCCATTATTGCCGCCGGGCGGCGGCGGGCTATGCTCCCCTGCCCCAAAGGCGTGAGCGGGCAAGGGGACGGTGGAGAGGGCGATGGACTACGAATCTTTCTTCAAGACGCGGCTCGACGGCTTGCGCGCCGAGGGCCGCTATCGCGTCTTCGCCGATCTCGAGCGTCGCACCGGCCACTTTCCCCGCGCGTTCAACCACGCCCTCGGCGAGGAGGTCACCGTCTGGTGCTCCAACGACTATCTCGGCATGGGGCAGCACCCGGCGGTGCTGGCGGCGATGCACGAGGCGATCGAGCGCTGCGGCGCCGGCGCCGGCGGCACCCGCAACATCTCCGGCACGACCCACTACCATGTGCTGCTCGAGCGCGAGCTGGCCGCGCTCCACGGCAGGGAGGCGGCGCTCGCCTTCACCTCGGGCTATGTCGCCAACGAGACGGCGCTGTCGACCCTGGCGCGCGAGATTCCGCGCTGCATCGTCTTCTCCGACGCGCTCAACCATGCCTCGATGATCGAAGGCATCCGCCACAGCGGCGCCGAGAAGCACATCTTCGCCCATAACGACCCCGCCGACCTCGAGCGCCGGCTGCGCACCGCCGATCCCGGCCGGCCGAAGCTCGTCGCCTTCGAGAGCGTCTATTCCATGGACGGCGACATCGCCCCCATTGCCGAGCTGTGCGACGTCGCCGAGCGCTACGGCGCCATGACCTATCTCGACGAGGTCCATGCCGTCGGCCTCTATGGCAAGACCGGCGGCGGCATTGCCGAGCGCGACGGAATCAGCCATCGCCTCACCGTGATCCAGGGGACGCTCGCCAAGGCCTTCGGCCTCGTCGGCGGCTATGTCGCCGGCTCCGCCGTGATGATCGACTTCATCCGCAGCTTCGCCCCCGGCTTCATCTTCACCACCTCGCTGCCGCCCGCCATCGCCGCCGGGGCGATCGCCTCGATCCGCCATGTCCGCGCCGACAACGCGTTGCGCGAGCGCCATCAGGAGCGCGCCGCCCGCCTCAAGCGGCGCCTCCTCGAAGCCTCGCTCCCGGTGATGCCGAGCCCGAGCCATGTCGTGCCGGTGCTGGTCGGCGACGCCCGGCTGTGCAAGGAGGCGTCGGACTACTTGCTCGAGCGGCACCGCATCTATGTCCAGCCGATCAATTATCCGACCGTGCCGCGCGGCGCCGAACGGCTGCGCCTCACCCCCTCGCCCCAGCACAGCGATGCCGATATCGAGCGCCTGGTGGCGGCGCTCGCCGATATCTGGTCGCGCCTCCCGATCCGCCGCGTCGCCTGAGGAACCATGTTCCGGGACAACTCGCTCGTCCCCCTCGAGGCCGTCCGGCTCTGCGCCTTGGGGCTCCTCGCCGAGGGCGAGCGCCGCTACGGCGATCTCGCCGGCGAGATCCGCCATTTCACCAGCCGCGTCGTCGG
>DASQSR010000341.1:0-6346 GCA_035642295.1 Allostellaceae bacterium
GCGATGCCCTTGTCCCCGCCCCCGGCCATGCCCAGGGCGGCGCTGGTCACCGGCGCCGCACAGCGCATCGGCCGCGCCATCGCGCTCGCGCTCGGCGGCGAAGGCTGGGCGGTGGCGATCCATTACCATCGCTCGGCGGCCGCGGCGGAGGCCCTGGCAGGCGAGATCGCCGCCGCGGGAGGCCGGGCCGTCGCGCTCGGCGCCGATCTGGCGCAAGAGGCGGAGGTCGAGAGCCTGGTGCCGCGCGCCGCGGCGGCGCTGGGGCCGCTCGGCGCGCTGATCAACAATGCGGCGGTGTTCGAGGATGACACGGCGCTCGGGGCGACGCGCGCCAGCTGGGACCGGCACCTCGCCATCAATCTCCGCGCCCCTTTCGTGCTGATGCAGCATTTCGCGCGCGCCCTGCCCCAGGACGCGGAGGGCGCGATCGTCAATCTCCTCGACGAGCGCGTCTGGAAGCTGACGCCCTATTTCGTCTCCTACACCTTGAGCAAGTCCGGGCTCTGGAGCCTGACGCAGAGCATGGCGCTGGCGCTGGCGCCGCGGATTCGGGTCAACGGCATCGGCCCCGGCCCGACCTTGCCCAGCCCCCGGCAAAGCGAAGCGCAGTTCCGCCGGCAGCAGGAGATGATGCCCTTGCGGCGCGGCACCACGCCCGAGGAGATCGCCGATGCCGTCCGCTTCATCCTCGCGGCGCCGGCCATGACCGGACAGATGGTCGCACTCGATGGCGGCCAGCATCTCGGCTGGGCGCAAGCCGCCGGCCGGCCGGCAATTACGGAATAGGAACGCGACCATGAGCGAGAGCGACATGAGCAAGACCGAAACCCGCCGCGCCGTCTCCGCCGCATCCGGCAGCGATGCCCCCCCCGCCGCCGGCGAAGGCCGCCGCATTCTGGTGCGCGACCTCGTGCTCGCCTGCGAGATCGGCGTCTTCCGCCACGAGCGCGGCGCGCGCCAGCGCGTCCGCATCAATCTCGACCTTGCCGTGCGCGAGGAGGCGGCGCCGATCGCCGACGATCTGCGCAACGTCGTCTGCTATGACGAGATTGTCAGCGGCATCCGCCGGCTGACCGAGGCCGGTCACGTCAACCTGGTGGAGACGCTGGCCGAGCGCATCGCCGCCATGTGCCTGGCCGACGCCCGCATCCGCCGGGCCGTGGTCCGGGTCGAGAAGCTGGACGTCTATCCCGACGTGGCGAGCGTCGGGATCGAAATAGACCGGATTAACCGCCTCCCCTAAGTCCCTTAACCATCGGGGATTTGCCGCCGCGCGGAAGTCGCCGGCGGCGGCGCGGCGGAGTTGTTCACAGGCCCCGGGAAGGCCCTTCAGGTGCGGCTCTGTGACCGGGGTCTTACAAAGTGTTACAGTCGATTTACACTTGACAAGCCAAAAATATAATCTTTTCAACGATATAGGTTTTACCGCCTATTTTTTAGGCAACGCGATAAAACCCTAGGTTTGACGCGCATAGCACCTATGCCGCGCCAGCTTTTCGACAGTTTTGTCCACAGGCTTCGTGGATATCCGCCGCCCCGGTTCCGACCCTGCCGGGCCCGGGCGCCCTGCCGGTTGACGGCGCCGCGTGGTCGCGCCAAGTGAAAGGCCGATGGCAGAGCACGGGGACCATACGCCGACGCCCGACGATTCCTCGCCGGACGATTCGGTGCCGCAAGGCGGCAGCCTTGCCCAGGGCGTCGAGGCGATCCGGGCGGCGCTGCGCACCATGCCGCCGGGTCCCGGCGTCTACCGCATGCTCGATGCCAAGGGCGACGCGCTCTATGTCGGCAAGGCGCGCAGCCTTCGCAACCGCGTCGTCAACTATACGCACCCTGCCGCGCTCTCCAACCGGCTGCGCCGCATGGTCGCAGAGACGCGGGCGATGGAGGTGGTGGTCACGCATACCGAGGTCGAGGCGCTGCTGCTCGAGAACAACCTGATCAAGCGCCTGATGCCGCGCTACAACGTCCTGTTGCGCGACGACAAATCTTTTCCCTATATTCACCTCACCGGCGGCCACGACTTCCCGCAGATCGTCAAGTATCGCGGCGCCAAGAACGCCCCCGGGGACTATTTCGGCCCGTTTGCCTCCGCCGGCGCGGTGGCGCGCACCATCATCGCCCTGCAGCGCGCCTTCCTGCTGCGCTCGTGCAGCGACAGCATCTTCGACAGCCGCACCCGGCCTTGCCTCCTCTACCAGATCAAGCGCTGCAGCGCGCCCTGCGTCGGGCGCATCGACAAGGCCGGCTATGACCGGCTGCTCGACGAGGCGCGCGCCTTCCTGTCGGGCCGCAGCAAGGAGGTGCAGGAGGGTCTGGCGGTGCGCATGCAGGAGCTGGCCGACCGGCTCGATTTCGAAAGCGCCGCCTTCGTCCGCGACCGCATCCGTGCGCTGACGCAGGTGCAGGGGCGCCAGGACATCTCGATCGAGGGGATCGAGGACGCCGACGTCATCGCCGCCCATCAGCTGGGCGGCCACACTTGCGTCCAGGTCTTCTTCTTCCGCGCCGGGCAGAATTGGGGAAACCGCGCTTATTTTCCGAGCCATGACCGGCAAATGCCGCTCGACGAGGTGCTCGCGGCGTTTCTCGGCCAGTTCTATGAGAACAAGCCGCCGCCGAAGCTCGTGCTGCTGAGCCAGGCGCCGGCCGATGCGGCGCTCCTCGAAGAGGCGCTCTCGGCCCGGGCCGGGACGAAAGTCGAGCTCGCCGTGCCGCAGCGCGGCGACAAGCGGAAGGTGGTCGAGCATGCGCTGCTCAACGCGCGCGAGGCGCTCGGCCGCCGGCTCGCCGAAAGCGAGACACAGCTCAAGCTGCTCGCCGGCCTGGCCGAAGTCTTCGGCCTCGAGGCGCCGCCGCAGCGGATCGAGGTCTACGACAACAGCCATATCCAGGGCAGTCATGCCGTCGGCGCGATGATCGTCGCCGGACCCGAAGGCTTCATCAAGAACGCCTATCGCAAGTTCACCATCCGCGGCGACGGCGGGCCGGCGCCGGCAGACGGGGACGGGCTCGCCGCGGCCATCGAAGCCGCGGCCGAGCCGGCGCCGCCCGAGCCCGCCGGTCGGCTCGCGCCCGGCGATGATTACGGCATGATGCGCGAAGTGCTGGGCCGCCGCTTCGCCCGCGCGCTCAAGGAGGATCCGACGCGCGAGCGCGGCACCTGGCCCGACCTGCTGCTGATCGATGGCGGCGCGGGGCAGTTGGCGACGGCGCAGCAGGTGCTGGCCGATCTCGGCATCGACGACATTCCGCTGGTGGCGATCGCCAAGGGGCCGGACCGCAATGCCGGGCGCGAGCGCTTCTTCCGCCCCGCGCGCGAGCCCTTCGGCCTCGATCCCCGCGACCCCGTTCTCTACTACCTGCAGCGGCTGCGCGACGAGGCGCATCGCTTCGCCATCGGCACGCATCGCGCGCGTCGCGCCAAGGCGATCGGCAGCTCGCCGCTCGACGAGATCCCCGGCATCGGCGCGCGGCGCAAGAAGGCGCTGCTGCACCATTTCGGCTCGGCGCGCGGTGTTGCCCGCGCCGGCCTCGCCGATCTCGAGCGGGTCGAAGGTATCTCCAAGGCGGTCGCGCAGCGCATCTATGAGCATTTCCATGCCGAGGCGTAAAGGCGCTAGACTGGCAGAAGGCGTCCCGCTCCTCCCCGCGGGACCGGATGAACCATGCTGACGACGCTCCCCAATCTGCTGACCTTGTCGCGCATTTTCGCGATCCCGCTGGTTATCATCACCTTCTACCTTCCTTCGCCCTGGGGCCCGTGGATCGGCTGCGGCCTCTTCGCGCTGGCGGGCTTCACCGACTGGCTCGACGGGCGCCTTGCGCGCCTCTGGGAGCAGCAATCGGAGCTCGGCCGCTTTCTCGATCCGATCGCAGACAAGCTGCTGGTGGCGGCAATCCTGTTCATGCTGGCGGCGCTGCAGCGCATTTCCGAACCGACGATCTTTCCCGCCCTCGTCATCCTGAGCCGCGAGATCCTGGTCTCCGGCCTGCGCGAGCACCTGGCGACGCTCAAGGTGCGCGTCCCATCCTCGCGCCTCGCCAAATGGAAGACCGGCATCCAGATGGGCGCGATCGGCGTGCTCATGGTCGGCGACGCCGGTCCCGCGTTTCTGCCGGTGACGCTGATCGGCGAGCTGATGCTGTGGGCGGCGGCGGTGCTCACCCTCATCACCGGCTATGATTATCTCCGTGCCGGCCTCGACCACATGAGCGAGGAGACGTCTTCGGTCAAGGCGGCAAAGCCGAGCAGCGCCACGTGAGCGCGGGAAAGCCGATGCAGGTCTTCGGCCTGGCCGGCTGGAGCGGCAGCGGCAAGACGACTCTGGTCGCGCGGCTGCTGCCGGAGCTGACTCGGCGCGGGCTCAGCGTCTCGACGATGAAGCACGCGCATCACAGCTTCGACCTCGACCAGCCCGGCAAGGACAGCTGGCGCCACCGCGAGGCCGGGGCCAGCGAGGTGCTGATCGCATCGGAGCGGCGCTGGGCGCTCATCCACGAGCATCGCGGGGCGCCGGAGCCGCCGCTCGAGGCGCTGGTCCGCCGGATGACGCCGGTCGATCTGCTGCTGGTCGAAGGCTGGAAACGCGGCAGTCATGCCAAGCTCGAGGTGCATCGCCCGTCGCTCGGCAAGCCGCTGCTCGCTCCCGATGATCCCCATATCGTGGCGGTGGCGAGCGATGGCCCGGTGCCGGGGCTCGCCGTGCCGCTCTTCGCGCTCGATGACGTCGCGGGAATCGCCGGCTTCGTCCTCGCGCATTGCCGGTTGAAAGCGGCCTGAGATGGCGCAGCTCAGCGACGACTGCTTCGCGTTCGGTGGCGATCTCCTGTCGATGGCCGCGGCGCTCGAGCTGCTCGGCACCAGGCTCGAGACGGTGACCGCGGCGGAGAGCGTGCCGGTCCCAGAGGCGCGCGGCCGAATTCTTGCGGCGCCGGTGGTCGCGGACCATGACGTGCCGCCCTATGACAACGCTGCGGTCGACGGCTATGCCGTGCGCTTCGACGATCTCCGTCCCGGCGAGGCGACGGTGCTGCCGGTCTTTGGCCGCGCCGCGGCCGGCCATCCGCTCGAGGGCCCGGCGCGCGGCGGCGCCGCGGTGCGCATCTTCACCGGCGCGCCCATGCCGGACGGCACCGACACGGTGCTGATGCAGGAGGATTGCAGCGCGGTCGAAGGGGGCGTCGCCATTCCGCCCGGGATCAAGCGCGGCGCCAATCGCCGCCGCGCCGGCGAGGATGTCCGGCGCGGCGCCGTCGCACTCGCCGCCGGCCAGCGCCTCCGCGCGCAGGAGGTGGGGCTCGCCGCCGCGCTCGGGGCAACGCAGCTTCCCGTCTATCGCCGGCTCCGCGTCGCCATCTTCTCCACCGGCGATGAAGTGCGCGAGCCCGGCACGGCGCTGCCGCCAGGCGCGATCTATGACGCCAACCGCTACCTGCTCCGGGCGCTGCTCGAAGGCCTCGGCGCCGTGGTCACCGATCTCGGCATTCTGCCCGACGATCAAGGCCGGATCACCGCAGCGCTCGCCGAGGCAGCACGCGCGCACGATCTCATCCTGACCTCCGGCGGCGTGTCGACCGGCGAAGAGGACCATGTCAAGGCGGCCGTCGAAGTGCAGGGAAGGCTGCATTTCTGGCGTCTTGCCATCAAGCCCGGGCGGCCGGTGGCGATGGGGCAGGTGGGACAGGTCCCCTTCATGGGGCTGCCCGGCAATCCCGTGGCGGTGATGGTGACCTTTCTCATCCTGGCGCGGCCGCTGGTGCTGCGGCTTTCCGGCGCCTCGCCCGAGACGCCGCGGCGCTTCCGCGTCACTGCCGGCTTCGACTACAAGAAGCGCAGCAATCGCTGCGAGTATGTGCGCGCCCGGCTCGAACGCGGTGGCGATGGCGGCTGGGTGGCGCGGAAATTCCCGCGCGACGGCGCCGGGATCCTGTCCTCGATGGTGCAATCGGACGGACTCGCCGAGATCGGCGAAGGCATCAGCCGGATCGAACCCGGCATGATCGTCGACTTCATCCCGTTCAGCGAGGTTCTGGCATGAGCGCGAGCCTCGATCTCGCCGATCCCCTCGGCGCGTTCCGCCTCGACGGCGAGGTGGCGGCGGTCACCGGCGGCGCGAGCGGCATCGGCGCCGCGATCGCCACCGCGCTGGCCCGGGTCGGCGCCCGCGTCGCGCTGCTCGATCTCGACCGCGACGGCGCCGAGACGATGGCCGGGCGGATCGGCGATAGCGCGGCAGCCTGGCCGCTCGACGTCGCCGATGCCGCGGCCGTCGCACGCGCCTTCGACCAGATCGCGGCGCGCTGGGGCCGGATCGACGTGCTGGTCAACAGCGCCGGCATCGCC
>DASQSR010000342.1:0-3680 GCA_035642295.1 Allostellaceae bacterium
GCGCGGCCCCTATTTTGGCCTGGTGACGCTGGTGGCGGTGCTGCTGCTGCAGAACGCCATCGTCATCTTCGCTCACTTCACCGGCGGCGAGATCGGCATGACCGTGCCCGACGTGCTGTCGATCGACAGCACCGCCAATTACTGGTACGCGCTCGCCTTCCTCGTCGTCTGCGGCCTCATCCTCTTCGGCTTGTCACGCTCGGCCATCGGGCTCATCCTGCAGGCGAGCGGCCAGGACGCGATCGAGGCGCAGGCGCTCGGCTTCAACGTCATGAAGCACAAGCTGGCCGCCTTCTGCATCAGCGCGCTTTTTTCCGGCGTCGCCGGCGCCATGCTGGTGTTCTATGAGGGGACTGCTTCGGTCGATACCGTGATCGATATCTCCATCGACGTGCAGGTGATCATCGCCGCGGTTCTGGGCGGCCGGCGCACCATTCTCGGCGCGGCGCTGGGCGCGGTGTTCCTGATCGTCGCCAGCGAGTTCCTGCGCCCGCTCGGGCAGCTCAACACCTTCGTCGTCGCCGCCATCGCCCTCGGCGTCATCCTTTTCGTGCCCGACGGGCTCCTCGGCTATGCGCTGCGCAGCGGAGAACGCGAATGAGCAGCCGCCCGCGCCTGGAAGTCCGCGGCCTCACCAAGCGTTTCGGCGGCCTGCTCGCCGTCAACAATGTCGACCTCGAGATCCGTCCCGGCGAGATCCTTGGCCTCATCGGGCCGAACGGCTCGGGCAAGTCGACGGTGATGAAGCTGATCATGGGCATCGAGCGCCCCGATGCCGGCAGCGTCCGGCTCGACGGCGCCGACATCGCCGGCTGGCCGTCGCACCGCATCGCCCGCGCCGGGATCGGCATCGTCTTCCAGCATTCGCGCCCGCTGCATCGCCAGACGGTGCTGGAGAACATCAAGCTCGCCTTGCTGCCGGACTCGCTGCTGCGGCTCGCCGCCGCGCCGGGCGTCGACCAGCGCGCCCGCGCCATCGCCGAGAGCGTCGGCCTCGGCGCGGTGATGCACCGCCATCCTCCGACGCTGCCCTTCGCCGATCTCCGCCGCATGGAGATGGCGAAAGCGATCGCGCGCGACCCGCGCGTCGTCCTCGTCGACGAGCCTTTTGCCGGCCTCACCGGCGGCGAGGTCGCCGTCTTCTCGGACCTCATCCGCGGCTTTCGCGCCGAGGGCCGCGCCGTGCTGCTCGTCGACCACAACGTCAAGAGCGTCGCGGCCCTGGTCGACCGGGTGCTTGCCATGTATGTCGGCGAGCGCATCGCCGAGGGCAGCGCCGAGGAGGTGATGCGCGACGAGACGGTGCGGCGCGTCTATCTCGGCGGCAAGATCGAATCGATGCAGCACAGGACCCCGGCCGGCATCGCCAATGCGCCGCTGCTCGAGATCGAAGATGTCAGCGTGTTCTATGGCAAGGCGCAGGCGCTCGACAAGGTGAGCCTCAACGTCAAGGAAGGCGAGTTCGTCTCCATCGTCGGCCTGAACGGCGCCGGCAAGACGACGCTCTTCAACGCCGTCTCCGGCCTCGTGCCCTATTCCGGCGCCATCGGCTTCGCCGGCAAGAGCCTCGCCGGGATGACCGCGGGCACGATCGCCCGCAACGGCGTCGTGCAATGCCCGGAGACGCGCGAGCTGTTCGGCGATATGGCCGTGCGCGAGAATCTCGATCTCGGCGGCCAGCATCTGCCGGCGGAATCGCGCGAGCGCCAGCTTGCCTGGCTGCTCGAGCTCTTCCCCATCCTGCGCGAGCGCGCCCAGCAGATGGCGCGCACGCTGTCGGGCGGCGAGCAGCAGATGCTGGCCATCGCCCGCGCCCTGATGATGCAGCCGAAGCTGCTGATCCTCGACGAGCCGACCCTGGGCCTGGCGCCGGTCATCCTCGAGCACATCTCGAAGGCGCTCGACCGGCTGCGCGAGAGCACGGACATTACCGTGCTGCTCGGCGAGCAGAACGTCACCTTCGCCCTGCCGCATGCGGACCGGGTCTATCTCCTCGACCACGCCCGCATCAGCTGGGAAGGGACGCCCGCGCGCTTTGCCAGCGAGATGGGCACCGGGTATCTCTGAACCGGCAGGCCTCGCGGCCGCCGCGGCGCCATCCCGCCGCACCGGGTGTTATCCAGAGCGAATTGGTGGCGGCTCGTCATCGGGCTCGCCATCTATTTCGCCTACGGCCGCTTTCACGGCCGCGCCCAGCCGCACGCCGCGGAATAGGCGCGATCACCACACCTTGATTGGCCTGTCGCCCTGAGTCGGATTAGCTTGAATAGTGCCGCCGAGGAGGATCGCGATGATGAGATCCGCGCTCCGAGCGATGGCACTTTCGATCTTGCCGGTCGTTGCCGCGGGTTCCGCCGATGCGGATCGCGACCACGGCCATAGGGTCGCGATCTCGCGAGCGGCGGATCCGCGCTTCTTCCATACGTTCTTCCATCCCTTCTTCTTCCGCTCGACGGTATTCTTCGTGCCGCCGCCTGTGGCGTTCTATGCGCCGCCCGTCTATTACGTGCCGCCGCCGATCTACCCCTACGCACCACCGCTGCCTGCCGCCGCCGCGCCGCCGCCGGACAGCCCAGGAAGCGCCGCGGAATGCCGCGCCTACCGCAGCACGATCACCATCGACGGCAGGCCACAGCTCCTGGTCGGAACCCTCTGCAAGGGGCCCGACGGCAACTGGCATCTGGTCCCCTGATCGCACGGGCCGAGTAGGCGTCCGAAAACCGCGAGCAGGACGCCGCCGGCCGGGGCATAATCGGCGCCATGGAGTTCCTCGATCGCACCGCCTGCTACCGCGCCATCGAGACGCGCGATGCGCGCTTCGACGGGCGCCTCTTCGTCGGCGTGACGTCCACCGGCATCTATTGCCGGCCGATCTGCCCGGCGCGCACGCCCAAATTCGTGAACTGCCGCTTCTTCCCCTCGGCCGCCGCGGCGCAGGAAGCGGGGTTCCGGCCTTGCCTGCGCTGCCGGCCGGAAACGGCGCCCGATCTCGCCTTCTGGCGCGGCAGCTCCAATACCGTGTCGCGCGCGCTGGCGCTCATTGCCGATGGCGCGCTCGACGGCGGCGAGGCGGGCGTCGAGGCCCTCGCCCTTCGCCTCGGTCTGGGCGGGCGCCAGCTGCGGCGGCTGTTCCAGCAGCATCTCGGCGCCTCGCCGCTGGCCGTGGCGCAGACGCGGCGCGTTCTGTTGGCGAAGCAGCTGATCCAGGAGACCCGGCTCTCCATGGCCGAAATCGCGCTGGCCGCCGGCTTCGGCAGCGTGCGCCGCTTCAACGAGACCTTCCACGCCCTCTATCGCCGCCCGCCCAGCGCGCTGCGGCGCAAACCGCCGCCGGCGGGGGACGCCGCCGCGGGCGTGACGCTCCGCCTCTACTACCGGCCGCCCTACGATTGGGGGGCGATGCTCGGTCATCACGGCGCCCGCGCGATCGAAGGCGTGGAGCTGGTCGAGGACGGCATCTATCACCGCACCATCGCGATTGCGGGAGAGCTCGGCTCGATCGCCGTGGCGCACCGGCCGGAGCGAAGCTGCCTCGCCGCAACCTTGCGCTTTCCCGCGCTCGGCGCGGTGCCGGCGATCGCGGCGCGGGTGCGGCGGCTTTTCGATGTCGGCGCCGATATCGAGACCATCGGCGCGCATCTTTCGCGCGATCCGCAGCTGGCGCCGCTCGTCGCCCGGCG
>DASQSR010000343.1:0-5394 GCA_035642295.1 Allostellaceae bacterium
AGAACCCCGATTTCGGCGCGGTCGCGAAGGCGGTCGGGCTTTGGGGGCACAGCGTCGCAAAGGCCGGCGACCTCGAGGAGTCGGTCCGCAGCTGGCTGGCGCAGCCGGGTCCGGCATTGCTGCATGTGAAGGTGAAGCCGATGCAGCTGGTGATGCCGCCCTCGCCCTTCATGTCGCCGGAGGCGGTCGTCGGGATGGCAGTCTACAGCGCGAGGGCCGTGCTGCAGGGCAAAGGTCACGACGTCTGGGAGATGGTGGTCGAGAACATCCCCTGAAAGCAGGCGATGATTGTGCTTCGCCTGCAGTCGGACGATCGGAGAAGGGGCGTTTCGCCGCCGCCCGCGCCGAGCGGCGACGACGCCGTGCGGGCTGGTGGCCCGCACGACTCACATCGGCCAGCCGCAGAGCCGCTCATCCGCGCGAGCTGGATTCCTTGGATCTTCGCGGCCAAGACGACGCTGTCGGCGCTGCTCGCGCTGCTCGTCGCCTTCGCCTTCAATCTCGACGAGCCGAAATGGTCGCTCCTCACGGTGTTCATCGTCGCGCAGCCGGCGAGCGGCCTGGTCCTCGCCAAAAGCTTTCATCGCCTCATCGGCAGCGTGGTCGGTGCCGCGATGGCGCTTTTGCTCGTCGCGCTCTTCGCCCAGGAGCGCGTGCTGTTCATCGGCGCGCTGGCGGTATGGCTCGGGTTCTGCACCTTCGCCGCCAAATACGCACGCAACTTCGCCGCCTACGGCTTCGTCCTCGCCGGTTACACCGCGGCCGTCGTCGGCATCCCGGGCGCTCTCACTCCCGGGAACGCCTTCTACATCGCCGTCGCACGCCTGACGGAGATCGGCCTCGGCATCATCATGACGGCGACGGTAAGCCATCTCGTGCTGCCCGTGTCTCTCGCCGCGCGATTGCGCAAGGCGATCGTGGATCTGCGCGCCGGGCTCATCGCCTATGGCGAGGCGCTGCTCGGCGGCCAGCCGGCGGACGATCTCCGCATGCGACTGATGGGACAAGTGGTCGCCACCGAAAATCTCCGCGCCTCGGCGATTTTCGAGGATCCCGAGCTGCGCGCGCGGCGCGAGGCGCTCGAGCGCCTCGACGTCGCCGCCGTCAGCGTCCTGGGCGTCGGCCGGCTTCTCGAGCCGCAGCTGGACGGAGCCGGCTCGACCGCTGGGTCGGCCGGCGTGGCGGTCGATCGCGCGGTCGCGGAGGCGGCCGGCGCCCTCGGCGCATGGCGCAGCGCGGACATCGATGCGGCCGGGCTGGCCGGGCGTCTGCTCCAGGCGGACGCCCTGCTGCCACTCGGCGAGCACCTAGCGCAGGACACGGAAGCTGCCGACGCGGCGGTGCTTCGGGGCATCGCCCTCATCGAGGCCTTGCGGCAGCTCTTTTCTTCGCTTGCCGCCTATGCGGCCGCTTACGATGCCGCCCTGTCCGGAACGGCGCGCGGTGACCACGGCGTCCGCTTCGCGACGTCGAACGACGCGGCAGAGGCGCTTTCGGCCGGGTTCCGCGCGGCGCTCGCCTTCGTGCTGACCAGCGTCTTCTGGATCATGGCGGACTGGCCGAGCGGGGTCACGGCGGCGATCCTCGCGGCGGTCGCCACCGCGCGGCTCGCGACCATGGAGCATGCCGGGCCGGCGGCGATCGGCGGCGCCATCATCGTGGCGCTGGCCACAGCCCCGGCCTTCCTCGTCATCGAAGTGATGCTGCCTGCCGCGCAGGGGTTCGAGATGTTCGCCCTGATCGTGGGGCCGGTGCTGTTTTTCTGCGCCTTCCTGATGGCGCAGGAGAAGTCGCCATTGGCGATGCTCGCGGGCTTCCTCACCGCGCTCTATTTCGCCTCGGCGAATCCCTTGCAGGACAGCATGACCTACGACGCCGTCGGCTTCATCAACACTTCGATCGCGGTCGTCGCCGCCATTGCCGTCGCCGCGGTGCTGTTCGCGATCGTGGCGCCCGATACGCCCGCGGCGGCGCGCCGTCGCTTTGCCAGGGCGGCGCGACGGGCCTTGGCAGGCATCACGGTGTCGCAGCCCGGCACGGATCTCCCCGCGTTCGCGACCGCGATGACCGAAGCCTTCGATCAGCTGCGCTCGCATCTGCGGCCGGGACAGGCCGACGACATCCGAACCGGCGAGGCCGCCATAGCCCTGCTCGCCGCCGGACGCGGGCTCATCCAGCTGCGCGACGCGAGGGAACTGCCGCCGGCCGGACTTGCCGCGGTCGCCGCGCTCGCCGCTCATCCCGATCGCGTCCGTCTCGCGAGTGTACGCGAGGCCCTGCAGACCCGGGCGGCGGCGCTGCTTGCCGAGCTGCGCGGACCGGCGCTCGGCGATCCTGCACCGCGGCAGGCGGCGCGCAGCCTCGCGGTCTTTGCTGACGTCGACGAGGGGCTCGCGCGTGGCGGCGCGTTGCTCGTCGAAGCAGCCCGGAGGGGGTGATGCTGCGCGAAATCAGCCTGTTCGGCGCGCTCGCGCCCTCGCTCCTGATCTACGCTCTCGCGGCGATACCGACCTTCATCGTGCTCGACCGGCTCCTGTCGCGATTGGGCGTCTACCGACTGCTCTGGCATCCGCCACTGGCCCGCTTCGCGCTCTTCGTCTGTCTGCTCTACGGGCTCACTCGGTTGCCATGGTTTTGAGGAGACGCCGATGAAACGCCTCGCCCGCGCGCTTGCCACCCTCGTCATCGTCGCCGCCGCCGGCGCCTGCGGCTACCAGCTCTGGAACGCCTATATGCTCTCGCCGTGGACGCGCGACGCGAGGGTTCAGGCGGACGTGGTCATGATCGCCCCGCAGGTGGCCGGGGATGTGACCGACCTGCGGGTCAAGGACGACCAGTTCGTGCACAAGGGCGACGTGCTGTTCGAGATCGATGCCGACGACTACCGCATCGCCCTCGACCGCGCGCTGGCCGAGGAACAGCACGACAGAGCGTCGCTCGACTACGCGCGCGAGAACGAACAGCGCAAGGCCAGCCTCATGCCGCAAGGGGCGATCTCGAAAGACACCTTTCAAAAGACGACGAGCGCGCTGCACGAGGCCGAAGCGGCAATCGCCCTGGACGAGGCCGCCATCGCCAAGGCGCGGCTCGATCTCAGCCGAACCGTGATCCGGGCGCCGGTGAACGGCTTCATCACCAACCTTACCCTGGTCACCGGGCAGTATGCCTCGATCGGGACCAGGCTGATGGCGCTGATCGACAGCGACTCCTACCGTGTCGAGGGCTATTTCGAGGAGACGAAAATTCCCGGCATCGCGCTGGGCGATCGCGTCGACATCCACCTGTTGAACGGCCAACCGGCGTTGCGCGGGCACGTCGAGAGCATCAGCCGCGGCATCACCGACCGTGACAACAACAGCGGCCCCGAGCTACTGGCCAACGTGACCCCGACTTTCGAATGGGTGCGCCTCGCCCAGCGTATTCCCGTGCGCATCCACATCGACCAGATCCCCGAAGGCGTGCTGATCAGCTCGGGCATGACCTGCACCGTCCGTGTCGAGGCGCCACCGCGACCGTCGGCGATCGGCGAATTGCTGCGCAGCGGCGACTCTTTGGTCACGAGCTGGCTCTCGCGCCGGACGGAGAGCCAGCCCCATCAGGGCGCGTCGCCAAAAAACCTGTGAACGCGCCAGCCGCGGCTTGTTCGTCCGGCTTCACGGGCATCGACCCGGGCTTCGCAAATATGCTAAGTCAAGACGATGGAGCACACCCCTCGGCCGTCGGTTCGCCGCCGCCGGACCAACGATAGCGCGGCCGTCGCGGCTCGTTGCGCCGCCCAACTCCTCGAGCTGCGCGCAAAAACCGGCGAAACCCAGAAGCAGCTCGGGAAACGCCTGGGCATGACCGAGTCGATGATCTCGCGGCTCGAGAGCGGCGACCATGTGCCCAGCCTCAACACCCTTTGCCGGATCGCCGACGCCTTCGGCAGGCGGCTGGAGATCGTCTTCCACGAGCATGAGCACCGCCATGCGGACGGCACGCGCCACTCGCATCCGCACAGCCACAACGATGGCGAACACCGGCACAAGCACGGAGACGAAGGATGAGCCTCGGTCCCCAAGTGCTGCTGGTCGGTGCGGTCGCGGTGGTCGGCGTGCTGCACACGGTCGTGCCCGACCATTGGGTCCCGATCACCCTGATCGCCCGTCAGCGCGGCTGGACCAAGGCCGAGACGGCGCGCGCGTCGCTGCAAGCCGGCGCCGGGCACGTGCTGTCCACGCTCGCGATCGCGGTCGTCGTGTGGGTCGCCGGCGTCGCCGTCGCGGACCGGTTCGGGCATATCGTCGACACAGCAGCCAGCATTGCCCTGGTGCTCTTCGGCGGCTGGATCGCCCTATCGTCGCTGCGTGAGCTGCGCGGTGCGGGCGGCCACGGTCACAGCCACGTCCACGGTCGCGGACATCGCCACGGCCACGGCTTCGGTGCGTCGCAGAGGGACGCCGTTCATGGCCCGGAATTGCAACGGATCGACACGGTCCGGGGCGAGGTGACACTGTCGATCTTCGAGAGCGGGGTGCCCCCCCGCTTCCGCCTGACGGGCGGAGCGATCGCGGCCGCACGCGTCGAGACGATCCGCGCCAGCGGCGATCGCCACGTCTTCCTGATGGCCAATCACGGCACGTACTGGGAGTCGACCGAAGAGATTCCCGAGCCGCACGCGTTTTCCGTGAAGGTGACGCTTGACCAAGGGGACCAAGGCCAGGCGTACGAGGCGCACTTCGAAGAGCACGATCATGGCCACGGACACGCCCACGCGGTCGAGCCGGAGCATGACCCACTCTATGCGCCACTCAGAGGCGGGGTGGAGGTTCTATCGCGGCACATGCACACCCATCGCCACGGCGCGGGGCCGGCGCACAATCATTGGCACGACCATATCGCCGAGACGGCGCATGCGGTCGATCTCGACATCGAGGCGACCCCGCCGGAGCACGAGCACCGGCACAAGACGACCGCGCGGACGGCGTTGCTGTTCATTCTCGGCTCCTCGCCGATGGTCGAGGGCATTCCCGCCTTCTTCGCCGCCGGAAAGTACGGGATCGGCTTGATCGCAGTGATGTCGCTGGTGTTCGCCAGCAGCACGATCGCAACTTACGTAGTGCTCTGTGTCTACTCGACCGAAAGGCTGCAGCGCGTCAGCTTTGGGCGCTTCGAGCGATATGGCGAAGTGATCAGCGGCGCGTTCATCGCGCTGGTCGGCGGCGCGTTCTGGATCTGGCCCGTCCTCTAAGCGGTCGCTCTTCAGGCTGCCCCGACCTCAACCATGGCGCCGTAATCGGCCTGGCCAACGGTGAAATGGAAAATCCCGAGCGCCGCCTCAGGCAGCACCGGCGCGCCGGAGGTAACGCGGTTGAGGTCCGGCCAGCCGTCGCGCATCCACACGACGCCCGGCGG
>DASQSR010000344.1:0-2099 GCA_035642295.1 Allostellaceae bacterium
CGACGGTCGCGCCGATGCTCCTGGCGGTCGAAATTCGTGCGGGCAATGCGCATGAGCGGCCTCTGTCGGGCGGATTACAGGACAACACATCGGCATTAACAAGCGGTTTCACACCGCCGGCGCGACGAAAACCGGACCTGCGGCAATGCCGCAACAACGCCACCCCGCCTCGCCGCCGGTTTCTGTACACGGCTCCGCCGAGGCGAGCAATAAGTTTGATTTTCAAAGAATTAAGGTTAATCCGGTGAGCCTCTGCATGAGCCGTGCGCGGATGAGGCTCAGCCCTTTGTCCTCGGCGGATAGGGATGGTGACCGCCCCAGGGGTCTTCGATTGTCCAGCCTCCGCCCTCGTCTGCGACCGCATAGCAGGGGCCGACCGGCACCTTGCCATGGCCGCCCGGCAGGTCGAGCACATAGCTCGGCTGGCAGAGTCCCGAGACGCGCCCGCGCAACGCCCGCATCAAGGCACGGCCCTCGGCGAGACTCGGCCGGAACGCCGCGGTGCCGCGCGCAAGGTCGGGATGATGGAGGTAATAGGGCTTGACCCGCGCGGCGACGAGTCCGCGGAAGAGCGCCTCCAGCGTCGCGGCGTCGTCATTGACGCCTTTCAGCAGCACGCTCTGACCCAGCAGCGGGATGCCCGCGCCGGCGAGCCGCCGGCAGGCCGCTTTCGCCGCCTCGGTCAGCTCGCGCGGATGGTTGGCGTGAATGGCGACATAGACGGCCTTTTCCGCCGCGAGCGCACGCAGCAGCGCGGGGCCCACCCGCCGCGGCTCGACAATGGGCACGCGGGTGTGGAAGCGGATGACGCCGAGCTGCGGCATCGCATCGAGCGCGCGGACGATCGCCGCGATCCGCCGCGGCGACAGCAGGAAGGGATCGCCGCCGGTGAGGATCACCTCCCAGATCTCCGGCCGCGCGCGGATATAGTCGAGCGCCGCCGCGAGCTCGGCCGGATCGAGGCTGTCGCTCCCCGGCCCCACCTGCTCGCGGCGGAAGCAGAAGCGGCAATAGACCGCGCAGGCATGGCTCGGCTTCAGCAGCACCCGGTCGGGATAGCGGTGGACGATGCCTTTCACCGGTGCGAAGCGATGGTCGCCGATGGGGTCGGCCAGCTCCTCGGGCGCCACATCGAGCTCGCCCGCGCTCGGCACGAACTGGCGGCCAATCGGATCCTCCGCCGCGCCTGGCTCGACCAGCGCCGCCATTTCCGGCGTCACCGCCACGGCAAAGCGCCGGGCGACGGCGGCAATCTCCGCTTCGCGCTCGGGCGGCGCGAGGCCGGCGGCGACCAGCTCGGCCGGCTGGCGCAGCGTCCGCTCCGTCATCGCGCCTCAGATGTCGGCATAGACGTGAGTCTCCGCCCGGCCGCCGGGATGGGTGACGGCGCCTTTCTCCGCATCGCCGACGGTCTGTGCATATTTCCACAGCGTGCCCGACTGGTAGTCGTGGCGGCGCGGCGTCCAGGCCTTGCGCCGCTCGGCCAGCTCGGCATCGCTCAGCTCGACATCGATGGTCCCGACCTCGGCGTCGATGACGATGACATCGCCGTCGCGGAGCAGCGCGATCGGTCCGCCCACCGCCGCCTCGGGGCCGATATGCCCGATGCAGAAGCCGCGCGTCGCGCCGGAGAAGCGGCCATCGGTGATGAGCGCCACCTCATGCCCCATGCCCTGGCCGGTGATCGCCGCGGTGGTCGAGAGCATCTCGCGCATGCCCGGCCCGCCGCGCGGCCCTTCATAGCGGATGACGATGATGTCGCCCTTCTTGTAGTCGCGGCGCTCGACGGCGGCGAACGCGTCTTCCTCGCGGTCGAAGCAGCGCGCCCGCCCACGGAATTTGAGATCGTGCATGCCGGCGACTTTCACGATCGCCCCTTGCGGCGCGAGATTGCCCTTGAGACCGACGACGCCGCCGGTCGGGCTCAGCGGCGCCGAGGTCGGACGCACGACGTCCTGATTCCTGGGAAGGCTGACGCCGGCGAGGTTCTCCGCGATGGTCTTGCCGGTCACGGTCAGGCAATCGCCGTGGAGATAGCCGCCGTCGAGCAGCGCCTTCATCAGCACCGGCACGCCGCCGATGTCGAAGAGGTCCTTGGC
>DASQSR010000345.1:0-4804 GCA_035642295.1 Allostellaceae bacterium
TCTCTGGCGCATGATCGCCTGCATCGGCCTCGGCGTCGAACTGGTGAACGTCGACGCCTATGTCTCGGAGGTGGTGCCGAAGGATCGCCGCGGGCCTGCCTTCGCCTTCAACCAGGCGGTCATGTACACGGCGGTGCCCACGATCGCGCTGCTCGCCTTCCTCATGGCGCCGCCCTTCACCTTCCTCGGCCTCGAGGGCTGGCGCTGGGTGGTGATCATCGGCTCGCTCGGCGCGCTCGTCATCTGGTGGATTCGCCTGAGCCTGCCGGAATCGCCGCGCTGGCTCGCCCAGCACGGCAAGCTCGCCGAGGCGGAGCGCATCGTCGCCGAGATGGAGCGCGCCGCCGAGGCCGAGACCGGCCGCAGCCTGCCGCCGCCGCAACCCGTCGCCGGCGAGGGCGACATGAAGCGCGGCGCCTGGAGCGAGATGTGGAACGCTCAGTACCGCGGCCGCACGATCATGCTGATCGTCTACAATCTGTTCCAGACCATCGGCTATTACGGCTTCCAGGCCTGGGTCCCGCAATTCATGATCCATAACGGGATCAGCGTCACCACCTCGCTGCAATACACCTTCATCATCGCCATCGCCAATCCGGTCGGGCCGTTCATCGGCATCTGGTTCGCCGATCGTTTCGAGCGCAAATGGCAGATCGCCTGGGCGGCCGCGGGCATCGCCGTCTTCGGCCTGCTCTTCGCGCGACAGACCAGCATGGTGCCGCTCCTCGCCTTCGGCATCCTCATCACGCTGTCGGCGAACTGGCTCTCCTTCTCCTTCCACGCCTATCAGGCGGAGCTCTATCCGACGCGCATCCGCGCCCAGGCGATCGGCTTCGTCTATTCCTGGAGCCGGTTCAGCACCATCTTCTCGCCCTTCGTCATCCAGTGGTTCCTCGGCAATTACGGGCCGACCGGCGTCTTCGGCTTCATCGCCGCGGCGATGGCCGTGGTCTTCGTCGTGATCGGCGTCTTCGGCCCGGCGGTGACGCGCCTGCGCCTCGAGGCCATCGCCAGTTAGGCGCAACGCGGAGCGTTGTCGCCGGCGGGCGACAGCGGTTGCACTTGCAACCGCGAGAGCCCGCTCGGTGCAGGGCCACCCACCTCACCCGAGATCCTTCTCCGCCCGCAAGGGTGGAGAAGGGCGGGGCGCCGTGCCGTGCGGCAGTCCCGCGCCGAAGCGGCGATAGACCGGCTTCAGCACCGCCGGCAGCACATAGATCGGCAGCTGAACCGTCGCGAAGAACAGGGTGAGCGCCGGGGTCGCGGCGGCGCCGAGATTGGCCCAGACCACCGCCATGTTGTTGTTGCCGCCGACGAGGCCGATGGTGAGCGCGTCGATGCGCGGCAGGAAGCAGAAGGCGAGAAAGCTCAGCCCTTGCAGCGCGAGGCTCGCGCCCAGCGCGGTGGCGGCGTAGAGCAGCACCTCTTGCGGCCGGGCGATGAGGAGGCGCTGCACCCCGTCCATGATGCCGATGGCGAACAGCAGCAGGATCAGCACGTTGAGCCCGGAGAGCTCGAGCGCGTGGCGGCGCAGCCGCGCGACGCCGATGAGCCGGCGCAGCACCGCCGTCACCACCGCCGCGCCGCCGATGAACAGCACCAGGTTGCGCATCAGCGGCAGGATGCCGATCCCGAGCTTGAGGCCGATGAGGCCGAGCACCAGCGGCGGCAGCGTGAACGGCATGAGGAAGGTGCCGACGACCATGAGGAGCAGCGCCAGCGCGCCGTCGAGCCCGAGCAGCAGCGCGATCGCCGCCACCGAGATCAGCGGCGGCGATGCCGCCCACAGCACCAGTCCTTGCGCCAGTGCCGCAGGGAGGCCGACGAGCCGGCAGAGGAGCGCGGTCACCACCGGCACGGCGAGGAGCAGCCAGGCCAGCACCAGCGCCAGCAGAGCCGGGCGGCGCACATGAACCGCCAGCGCGCCGACGTCGATGCTGAGGAAGCTGGCGACGGTGAGCAGGAAGATGAACGGGCTGAGCGCCGGTCGCAGCAGCGCCGCGAGCGGCGGCAGCAACAGGCCGATGAAAAGGCCGCCCGCCAGGAACCAGGTGCCGTGGCGCCCGAGCAGCGCGAGCGGTCGGAACATCATGGGCGGCGCGTCAGCGCGACCCGCCGCCCGAGCTGCGGCGGTGCCGGCAAGGTGCGGTGTGCGGCAAGGAGGCGCTCCACGGCGGCCAGCGCCTCGGTCGGCATCGGCGCCGCTTTGGGGCCGGCGAGATCGACATGGAGGCCCAGCAGCTCGTTGGTCGCCGCGAGATATCCCTCCGCCGCATGGCTCATCCGATGGAAGAAATGGAGCCGCTTCGCGTCGGCGTCGATCAGCTGCGTCTCGATCGCGATCGGCGCGCCGAGCTTCAGCTCGCGGTCATAGGTGACATGCGCCTCGAGCGCATAGAAGGAGTGGTTGGTGGTCCGGCGATAAGCCTCGCCCAGGCCAAGATGGTCGAGCAGGCCGTCCGTCGCCTTGTCGAAGGCCAGAACATAAAAGGCGACGTTCATGTGGCCGTTGTAGTCGATCCAGTCCTGATGGACTTCGGTACGGAAGAGCGGGAGGGGCGGCGCCATCTTTCGTCTCCGGGCAATTGCTTCATATTTACCAAAGCGCCGGCCAGTCTTGGCAACGATTTCGCAAGGAAGCTCGGGCAATATTTGCCAACGGTATGGCGGCAGGCGCCGCCTTCGCGCCCGCGGTGAGGCCAAGGCGATGACGCAGCCCGATGATTTCCGGCAGGCGAAAGGGTTCTGTGAGGGGGCAATGGCGGGAATGCTCGCCCGCGAGGTGCCGCCGACGCCGGAAAACTATGCCGTGTGGTACGCCTACGCCACCGGGCTGCTGCCCGAGCTGAACCGCACCATCGACATCCTGATCTCCAACAAGCAGGAATTCACCCAGGCGCTCAATGCCGAGCTTTATCATCGCTTTTGCGATACCGGCCGGCATTTCAACCTGCTGAACGAGACCGGCGGCCGGTTGCAGCACACCGTCGATCAGGTGATGCGCGACATCAAATCCGCCTCCGGCGAGGCCAGCGCCTTCGGCAAGACCCTCGACCAGTATTCGAGCGAGATGGGCGGCGCGCCCGGCGACGAGGAGATGCGGGCGCTGGTTTCCGGCCTCATCCTCGAGACGCAGCGCATGGCCGAGCGCAACCGCAGCCTCGAGGACAAGCTGACCCAATCCTCGGGCGAGATCGCCGAGCTCAGACAGAATCTCGAAGTCGTGCGGCGCGAGGCGATGACCGACGCCCTCACCGGCATCCCCAACCGGAAATTCTTCGACAACCGGCTGCGCGAGGCGGCGCGCGATGCGATGGAGAGCGGCGAGGCGTTGAGCCTTCTCATCGCCGACATCGACCATTTCAAGCAGTTCAACGACACTTACGGCCACCAGCTCGGCGATCAGGTGCTGCGCCTCGTCGCGCGCACGCTGACCGACAGCGTCAAGGGCCGCGACACGCCGGCGCGCTATGGCGGCGAAGAGTTCGCCATCATCCTGCCGCAAACGCGCCTCCACGACGCCGAAAGCCTCGCCGAGCAGATCCGCCGCACCATCATGCGCCGCCGCATCGTGCGCAAGAACACCGGCGACGATTTTGGCACGATCACCCTGTCAATCGGCGTCAGCAGCTATCATCCGGGCGAGCAGCTCATCGAGACCGTGCGCCGCGCCGACGCCGCGCTCTATCAGGCGAAGCGCGGCGGCCGCAACCGCGTCGTCGGCGAGGCCGCGCTCTCGACGGCTGCCGCGGCGGGGGATTAGCACTACGCCACACTCCGCTTGACGTGGCGCGGGAAGCGGCGAAGATGCGCAGCGCCACCCGCTCCGAGGCATTCCCTTCGATGCTGCGAAGACGCACCGGCACTCTCGGCCGCTTCTGTTGCGGCGCGAGCCTTCTCTTCGGCCTCGTCCTCCTTCCGATCGCCGCGCCGCGCGCCGCCGATCCTTCGGCGCTCTGGCATATCGTCCACGACCGCTGCGTTCCCGACGAGGAGCAGCATCACGACCCCGCGCCCTGCGCCCTCGTCGATCTCGCCGCGGGCGAGGCGCGCGGCTATGTCGTGCTGAAGGACCTGGTCGGCGCGGAGCAGTTCCTGGTCCTGCCGGTGGCGCGGATCACCGGCATCGAGAGCCCGGCGCTGCTGGCGCCCGATGCGCCGAACTATCTCCAGGATGCCTGGTCGGCGCGCCGGTTCGTTGCGGCGCGTGCGCCGCGGCGGCTGGCGCGCGAGGACATCTCGCTCGCGGTCAACTCGGCTTTCGGCCGCACGCAGAACCAGCTCCACGTCCATGTCGATTGTGTCAGCGCGGGCATCCGCGAGGCGCTCGCCCGCCATCGCGCCGAGCTCGGCGACGACTGGAAGCCCTTTCCCGAAATTCTCGCGGGCCATGCCTACCTGGCGCGCCGCCTGCGCTCGCCCGCGCTCGCCGGCGTCAATCCCTTCCTGCTGCTCGCCGCCGGCGTCCCCGGCGCGCGCCAGGATATGGGCGCCTACACGCTGTTCCTCGCCGGCGAATCTTTTGGCGGGAAGCCCGGCTTCGTCCTGCTCGCCGATCGCGCCGACCCGGCGCACGGCGACTTCGCCAGCAGCGAATCGCTGCAGGATCACGCCTGCGCGGCACGCTAGCGCTCTGGGTCAGGCTCCTGGTACCGACTATCGCAAATCGGCGAGTTGCCCCACCTCACCCTCCCATCGCTGCGCGATGGGCCCCTCCCTCTCCGCCCCTGGGGGCGGAGAGGGCCGGGGTGAGGTGGGGGCTCGACGACACGAATCTGCTTTCTCCTGCATTTGCGATTCTGGG
>DASQSR010000346.1:0-5298 GCA_035642295.1 Allostellaceae bacterium
AACCGCTGCGGCACCTCTGAACAACTGCAGGATTTCGTGCTATGACCGCCCGAAAAGGCCGGCGGACGGTGTCGAATTCGGGCGCGAATCAATTCTCCTGAGAGGATTTTCCATGCCATCACCCGGTACCGCCCTGCCCGAGGGCGTCGCGCTCCGCGGGGCTCTTCGCCCTGGCTTCGAGCGGATCGTGACGACCGACGCCCTCGCCTTCCTCGCCGGACTGGAGCGGCGCTTCGGCGGCGAGCGCAAGCGGCTGCTGGCACGCCGCGCCGAACTCCAAGCCAAGCTCGACGCCGGCTGGAAGCCCGACTTCCTGCCCGAGACGAAGACGATCCGCGACGGCGATTGGACGGTGACGCCCCTTCCCAAGGACCTGCTCGACCGCCGCGTCGAGATCACCGGCCCGGTCGACCGCAAGATGGTGATCAACGCGCTCAACTGCGGCGCCAGCGTCTACATGGCGGATTTCGAGGATGCGAGCACGCCGACCTGGGACAACCTGATCGAAGGCCAGATCAACCTCGCCGACGCGGTGCGCCGCTCCATCGCCTTTACCGACCCGGCGAGCGGCCGGGAGTACCGCCTCAACGACGAGACCGCGACCTTGCTGGTGCGGCCGCGCGGCTGGCATCTGCCGGAAGCGCATTGCCTTGTCGACGGCGAGCCGATGGCGGGGGCGCTGTTCGATTTCGGCCTCTATGTCTTCCATAACGCCAAGGCGCTGGCGCAGCGCGGCACCGGCGCCTATTTCTACCTGCCGAAGCTCGAGAGTCATCTCGAGGCGCGGCTGTGGAACGAGGTCTTCCTCCATGCCGAGGCGAAGCTCGGCCTCGCCCGCGGCACGATCAAGGCGACGGTGTTGATCGAGACGATCATGGCCGCCTTCGAGATGGACGAGATCATCTACGAGCTGCGCGAGCACATGGCCGGCCTCAATTGCGGCCGCTGGGACTACATCTACAGCGTCATCAAGAAATTCGCCGAGGACCCGGCCATGGTGCTGCCGGACCGCGCCCAGGTGACGATGACGACGCCATTCCTGCAAAGCTATGTGCGGCTGCTGATCAAGACCTGCCACCGCCGCAACGTCCACGCCATGGGCGGCATGGCAGCGCAAATCCCGATCAAGAACGACCCCGAGGCCAACGCCGCCGCCATGGCCAAGGTGCGCGCCGACAAGGAGCGCGAAGTCAACGAAGGCCATGACGGCACCTGGGTCGCGCATCCGGGGCTGGTGGCGATCGCCAAGGAAGTCTTCGACAAGGGCATGCCGCAGGCGAACCAGATCGCGCGCAAGCGCCAGGACGTACACGTCACCGCCGCCGATCTGCTGCGGGTGCCGAGCGGGACCATCACCGAGGCCGGGCTCAGCGCCAACATCAATGTCGGGCTCGGCTATGTCGAATCCTGGCTGCGCGGCAACGGCTGCGTGCCGCTCTACCACCTGATGGAGGACGCCGCCACCGCCGAGATCAGCCGCAGCCAGGTCTGGCAGTGGATCCGCCACGGCGCGACGCTCGCTGACGGCCGCAAGGTGACCCCTGACCTCGCGCATGCGATCCTCGCCGAGGAGCTCCACAAGCTGCGACAGGCGGCGCCCGAAGGCCATCGCTATGATGACGCGGCCAAGCTCTTCCGCGCGCTCATCGATGCCGAGCGCTTCGTCGAGTTCCTGACGCTCCCCGCCTACGCCGAGATCGTCGAGGAGGGGGCGTAGTTCACGCCGCGGCGGCACCCGCGCGGCGCCGGCGACTGCCCCTCGCCGAGGCTGTGGCAGGGCGTGAACGCCGCCGCCGGCGCGGCGAAGAAGACATCGCCGAGGTCGTCGAGGGCGCGCCGCCCCTCATCGCGGCCCAGCGCCTCGAGCTCCGGCATGTGGTGGACGCCGTCGAGAGTGAAGCGCCGCGTGCTGGTCTCCGGGCTGATGCGGAAGACGTTGTGCGAGCCGACCAGCGTGTGGGCCATGGCGATCGCCGAGGAGGACTGCGCCTTCATGAAGACGTCGGCGATGCGGCCGCCCCAATAGGAGGCGCCGAGGGAGGCGCGCTTGTGCCAGGCGATGGCGAGCGGGCGCGAGGTGCAGCCGAGGCTCAGCACGCGGATATCCTCGCGCGCCCAGCCGAGAACGCCGATCGCCTCGACCACCGCCAGCGCCAGCGGATTGCGCGCCCAGAGGCTGCCATCGACATAGGCGCCTTCCTCGGAGAGATGGATCGGAAAGTAGGTGGGCGCGGCGACGGTGGCGAGGCCGACATCGACGGCGGCGACGCGGTAGTCGCGCACGAAGCTCGGATGGTGAGCGGTCTTGTAGATGTAGACGCGCTCGGTGGCGAGATCGAGCGCCGGCACCAGGAGGCGCTTGCGGCAGTCGCCGACGCGGCGATCGCCGAACGCCTCCTCCAGCGCCACGCGCAGCGGCTCGAGACTGTATTTGGCGCGCAGCAGCCGCCGCAAATTGCTGGTCAGCGGCCGCGCCGGGAAGATGGCGGGGCCGTGCTCCTTGTAGAGCTGCAGCAGCTCGCCCGCCGTCTCGCCCAGGGCCAGGCCCATGGCGATGATGCCGCCGGTCGAGGTCCCGGCGATGAGGTCGAAATAGTCGTAGATCGGCGCGCCCAGCCCCTCCTCGATCTCGGCGAGCAAGGCAGCCGGAAACACCCCCTTAATGCCGCCGCCGTCGATGGTCAGAATGCGCCGCACTCGCCGCTCCTCCGGGACCGGCGCCGCAGCACCACCCGGACGAAGCTTAACGGCAAACCTTTACCCGGCGGTGAAGAGACGCCGCGCCGCGTGCCGCTGCGTCGTGGTTAAAGGCGATTGACCATCGGATCCGGCGGGCTGCGCGGCGACGACGCGGCGAATGCCGGCTTCGCCTCGGCGGTGAAGGGAAGATCGGGCCGGAGCCTCAGCCCCAGGAGCGAGCCGAGGCAGAGCAGCACGAGCGAGGCGACGAAGGGATAGGCCCAGCTCCCGGTCGCATCGATCATGCGGCCGAAGAACCACGGCGACACCATGCCGGCAAAGCCGAAGCCGAGATTCATCATGCCGCTCGCCGTGCCGGCATGCGCGGGCGCGATGTCCATCGGCACCGACCAGATCGGCCCCACCACCAGCTCGGCCGAGAAGAAGCAGATCGCCAGCGCCACCGTCACCACCGCAAGGTTGTGCGAGACCACGACCGGGATCAGAAACACCGCCGCGCCGAAAAGACCGCCTGCGATGACGCTGCAGCGGGCGCGGCGCAGATCGCCGGTGCGCGCGAGGATGCGGTCGCTGATGAGGCCCCCGGCGGTGTCGCCGAGAACACCGGCGAGGAAGACCGCGGTGGAAAGAAACGCGGCAGCGCTGAGCTTCACATGGAAGCTGCCGTAGAAATAGGAGGGGATCCAGCTGAGGAACAGCCAGAGCGTCCAGCCATAGCAGAAATCGACCGCCGTCACCGGCAGGATGCGGCGGCCGAGGCGGAGCCATTGCCGCCAGCGCTCGCCGCGCGGCAGTGCGGCGGACGCCGGCCGCGGCGCCGGCAGCGCCGCCCGCTCGGCCTCGCTGAGGCCGGGGTGACGGTGCGGATCGTCGCGGAAGAACCACACCCAGAGCAGCACCCAGGCGAAGCTCGCGAAGCCGACGATGACGAAGGAGCCGCGCCAGGAGAGAAGCGCGATGAGGCCGACGATGAGGCTCGGCGTCAGCGCATTGCCGATGCGCGCGAAGCAATGGGTGATGCCCTGGGCATAGCCCCAATCCTCCTCGGGCAGCCAGCTCGCCATGGCGCGCGTCGCCGTGGGAAACGCGGCGCCTTCGCCGATGCCGAGCAGCAGCCGCACCAGGCGCAGCGACAGAAACCCGCTCACGGTGCCGGTGAGCGCAGTGGCGAGGCAGACGATGAGGCCGCCGATGCCGAGCGTGCGGCGCGCGCCGAAGCGGTCGCCGAGCCAGCCGCCGATGATCTGGAAGACGGTGTAGGGCAGCGCGAACGCGCCGAAGGCGATGCCGAGCTGCTCGTGGTTGAGGCCGAGATCGCGTTGCACGAGCGGCGCCGCGGTCGAAACGTTGACGCGGTCGATATAGAAAATGAAGTACATGAGGCAGAGCAACCAGAGCATCCGGTTGCTCACCGTCGGCCGGAGATAGCGTGTCCAGCCCTGAGATCGCGGCATTGCCATGTCGCTATACCGCCACGGGCGCCGCGCCCTTGATCTGGGTGCGGTGCATGATCCGGCGGGCGGCGGGATCGAAGGGATCGCGCCGATGCATGGTGCAGCGATTGTCCCAGAGCACGACGTCGCCCGGGCGCCAGTGATTGTACCAAGTGAACCCGTCGTGCGTGGCGTAGGACCAGAGCTGGTCGAGCAGCGCCTCCGATTCCTGAAGCCCAAGGCCGAGGAGATAGGCGTTGCGCCGGCGGCCGAGATAGAGGCACTGCCGCCGCGACTCAGGATGGAGGCAAACGAGCGGATGGACCGCGCCAGGCGAGCTCCGGGGATCGTCGGTAGCGGCGACGCCCAGGCGCAGATAGCCGCCGCTGTTGTAGGTGCCGTCGTGCTTGATGCGGAGCCCGGATGCGCGTTGCTTCAGTTCTTCGGGCAGCGCCTCATAGGCGCTGTACATGTTGCAGAAGCCGGTGTTGCCGCCGCTCGCGGGCACTTCGAGGGCATAGAGCATGCTCGCCATCGGCGGCTCGTCGATATAGGACATATCGGTGTGCCACACCGCCTCGCCGGCGCCGAGGCTGCCGATCGCGACGCCGTTCTCGACCACGTTGGAGACGACGTAGAGTTCGGGTTTGCCGTCGACGAAGCGCCTCCCGGTTTCCTGCACCGGCGCCCAGTCGAGCGGGCCGAAGCGACGCGAGAAGGCGATGAGGTCGTCGTCGCTCAACCGCTGATCGCGGAACAGCAGCACCGAATTCTCGACGAAGGCGCGGCGGATCGCGGCAAAGGTCGCATCGTCGAGCGAGCGGAGATCGACGCCGTTGACCTCCGCCCCGACGCCGCCGCCGGTCGGGGTGACCGCAATGGGCGGATTCGAGGATGGGACACTGACCGGCATGGCGAACCTCGCTTGCAGCTCCGTCGCGGTCTCTACGATAGAGGGAACGAGCGCCGCCGCCAAGCGCTGATTCCGGGCGCACGCTGCCCGCCATACGGTCCGGCTCGGGCCGATCCGCCTTCCGGCGCCGAGCGCCTCTGCCGCAGCGCGCGAAGTTCCGCCCCCCGATGTGGCCGGCACGCGACAGAAAGGAACAAGCGCGCGGAAAGCGGGTTTCCCGAGCAACTGATCCACCCCGGCAGGGAGGGCGTG
>DASQSR010000347.1:0-23698 GCA_035642295.1 Allostellaceae bacterium
CAGCACCAGGCGGACGATCTCGCCGAAGCCGAGGGTGACGATGGCGAGATAGTCGCCCCTGAGGCGCAGCACCGGGAAGCCCAGCGCCACGCCGAACGAGGCGGCCAGCAGCCCGGCGAGCGGCAGTCCTTGCCAGAAGGAAAGCCCGAACCAATGGGCGAACAGCGCAAAGGAATAGGCGCCGACGGCGTAGAAGGCGACATAGCCGAGATCGAGGAGGCCGGCGAGGCCGACCACCACGTTGAGCCCCCAGCCGAGCATGACGTAGATCAGCACGGTGGTGGCGAGGTCGACGAGATAGCGCGAGGAGAACGGCAGGAAGGGCAGCGCTGCGGCGAAGAGGATGAGGAGCGCGCCGAGCGGCCGCGTCAGCCGCCGCGACGCGCCGCGCGCGATCGGCGCCCGCCGCTGGCGCGGCGGCACCAGCGCAGCGAGCAGGGCGAGCGCGATGCGCCCGGCGAAGACCAGGCCGACGCCGAGCGCCACCCAGCCGAAGCGCGTCCTGACGGCGAGCACCGAATTGCGCTCGACCGTCTCGAACCCCACCAGCGGGATCGCCAGGACCAGCGCCACCGCCGCGGCGAGCGCGGCATCCCGGAGCACCCTACCCCACGCGACGCGCCGCGGCCGCGGCAGCGCCTCCTCGGCCATCACACCTTCTCCACGTCCGGCTTCCCGAGCAGCCCCGTCGGCCGGAAGATAAGCACGAGCACGAGGATGACGAAGACGGACACGTCCTTGTACTCGACCGAGAAATAGCCCGACCAGAGCGCCTCGATGAGGCCGATCAGCAGGCCGCCCAGCATGGCGCCGGGAAGCGAGCCGATGCCGCCCAGCACCGCGGCGGTGAACGCCTTGATGCCGGCGAGGAAGCCGATGAAGAAGTCGATGACGCCGTAATAGAGCGTCACCATCAGGCCGGCGACGGCGGCGAGCGCCGCACCGATGATGAAGGTCGTCGAGATGGTGCGGTCGACATCGATGCCGAGCAGCGCCGCCATGGTCATGTCCTGCTCGCAGGCGCGCTGCGCGCGCCCCAGGGGGGTCGCGGCGATGACGAGGCTGAAGCCCGCCATCAGTGCCACCGTCAGCACCAGGATGAAGAGCTGCAGCCAGCTCACCTCGACGGTGAAGCCGCCGCTGCGCATCAGCGTGAAGCCGCCTTGCACCACCGGCGGCAGCGCCTTGACGCGCGCGCCCTGCAGCAGCTGGACGTAGTTCTGCAGGAAGATCGACATGCCGATCGCCGAGATCAGCGGCGCCAGGCGAAAGGAATGGCGCAGCGGCCGATAGGCGAGGCGCTCCACCGTCCAGCCATAAGCGCCGGTGAAGACCATCGAGGCGAGCAGCATCACCAGCAGCGCCAGCGGCACGTAGCTGATCCCGACCAGCCCCAGCACCAGGAAGGTGATGAGGGCGACGAAGGCACCGATCATGTAGATCTCGCCATGGGCGAAATTGATCATGCCGATGATGCCGTAGACCATGGTGTAGCCGATGGCGATCAAGCCGTAGATCGCCCCCAGGGTCAGGCCGTTGACAAGCTGCTGCACGAAATAGGCCATGTGCCGTCCAAGGTAATGGGGTCCGGCCAGCGGCGGCAAGCCGCAGATGGGTCGCAGCCCGCCCCTGCCCCGAGTCGCAGCGCCACCGGCCGATGGCGGACCGGAGCGCCGTTCTCGGGGGGCGGCAAACTGCGCAAGATCGATCAGGATCGCGTGCTCTCAATTTGGCACAATCCGTCGCGGAATCGGGCAACGCCATGAAGCCGAGCACGGGCAACGACTATAAGACGCGCATCGAGCGGGTGCTCGCGCATGTCGCGGGGCACCTCGACGCCGAGCTCAGCCTCGCCGGGCTCGCCGAGATCGCGCATGTCTCGCCCTACCATTTTCACCGCCTGTTTCGCGCCATGACCGGCGAATCGGTCGCCGCCCTGGTGCGCCGGCTGCGGCTCGAGGCCGCGGCCAAGGCGCTGCGCGAGACCGAAGCGGCGGTGATCGATATCGCGCTCGCCGCCGGCTACGGCTCGCCCGAAGCCTTCGCCCGCGCCTTCCACGCCGCCTTCGGCCTGGCGCCGACCGAGTTTCGCCGCGTCCTCATCGCGCCGCGCTACACCCCGCCGCTGTCGCTGGAGCTGCGCCTCGACCGCCCCCGGATGCGCCTGCAGCTCGAGCCGCTCGCCGGCGGCACCGAGCTGCCGGTGACGATCGAGATTTTCCCCGACCGGCTCGCCGCGTGCCTGCGCCATGTCGGCCCTTATGACGACGTGCCGCGGAACTTCGAGCGCCTCTACCGCTGGGCGGCGAGCAAGCGCCTCTTGGCCGAAGGCGCGCTGGTGATGGGACTTTCCTACGACAACCCCGAGCTCGTCGATGCCGAGGAGCTGCGCTACGACGCCGCGGTGGCGCTGCCGGCGCCGCGTCCGCTGCCGGAGGACTTCCGCCTCGAGACCGTGCGCGGCGGGCGCTACGCCGTCCATCTGCTGCGCGGCCCCTATAGCGGCATCCGCGAGACCTTCCGCCGCATCTTCGCCAAATGGCTGCCGACGAGCGGCGAGGAGATCGACGACCGGCCCTGCCTCGAGCTCTACCTCAACGACCCCCTGCGGGTGTCGGAGAGCGAGCTCCTCACCCAGATCTGCGTTCCCCTGCGTCCAAAGGAGGATCAATGCTGATGCGCACGCTCGCCTTCCTCCTGCCGCTGGTCGCGGCGCTCGCCTCGACGGCAGAGGCCGAGGAGCCGCCGGCCGGCGCCCTCAAGGTCGGCTTTGCCCTGCGGCATTTCGTGCCACCCTCGCCCTATGACTGGCGCGGATCGAGCGGCCGGGCTCTCGTCACCGCGATCTGGTATCCGGCCGATGCCGGCGCGCAGCCGCGGCCGCAGCATTTCGGCCCACCCGGCGGTCCGCCGCTGTTCCTCGGCGATGCCGTGGCCGAGAATGCCGGCCTCGCGATGCACCCTTCCCGCTTCCCGCTGATCCTGCTGTCGCACGGCACCGGCGGCACCGCGCAATCGCTCGCGTGGTTCGCCACCGCCTTGGCCGCGCGCGGCTACATCGTCGCGGGCGTCAACCATCCCGGCAACAATGCGACCGAGCCCTATACCGTGCAGGGCTTCATGCTGTGGTGGAAGCGCGCCGAGGATCTGAGCCGCATCGCCGCCGGCATGCTCGCCGATCCCCTATTCGGTCCGCGCATCGACCGGCAGCGGATCGGCGCCGCCGGCTTCTCGCTGGGCGGCTACACCATGATGGCGCTTGCCGGCGGCATCACCTCACGGGCACACCTCACGGCCTTCTGCCAGGGCCGGCAAGGCCAGGAGGGAAGCTGCAAGGCGCCGCCGGAATTTCCCGACAGCATCACCAAGAGCGCCGAATTGGCCCGCACCGATCCGGACTTCGCCGCGGCGCTCCGCGACAGCGGCAAATCCTACCGCGAGCCGCGCATCCGCGCCGTCTTCGCCATCGCACCGGCGCTCGCCGCCGCCTTCACGCCCGAGAGCCTCGCCGCCATCGCGATACCGGTAGCGATCGTCGCCGGCGCGGGCGACCCCATTGTCCCCGTCGCCGAAAACGCTGAGCGCTACGCCGCGGCGATCCCCCATGCCGAGCTCACCGTCTTCCCCGGCGCCGTCGGCCACTACACCTTCCTCGACCTGTGCACGCCGGAGGGCCGCAAGGCACTCCCTTCCCTCTGCCTCGACGCCCCCGGCGTCGACCGCGCCGCCATCCACCGCGGCACGATCGAGCACGCGGCGACGTTCTTCGGCAAGACGCTGCGGTAAGCGCGCGCGCCGTCTCGTTGCGGAAGAATCACCTCATGTAGGTTACGGACCCATCTGCTGTCTCGAAGGGCGCTTTGCCGCTGCTCGGCTCGACAACAGCCCAGGGCCGCCTTAGATTTGCCTGATAACGATAAAGGGCCGAGAGAGGCCCGCTCAGACAGGGAGGAGGTCATGCCGGGAGGACCCTCTGCCTCGGTGAGGTGTCTCGCCGATACGCATGGGCTCGTGACGCGGGCGGGAACCCGAATCTGGGCGTCGAGCGAACCACTTGGCTGGCGCTCACTTTTTGCCACCACGCAGCACGAGGCGCCCTTCGAGGGGCTGTTTCAGCCGGTCGCCGATCATCTGGTCGTGGTTCATCTGAGCGGGCCGGTGCGGGTGTGTCGCACTCTCGCGGGACGGCAGGAGAGCTGCCTCATTCCGCGCGGTGGCGTGTTCATCATGCCGGGTGACGTCCGCTTCGGCGTGCGGCTGGAAGCTGAGCTCGATACCGTACATCTTTATCTAGGCCGCGCGGTCGTCGAAGAGATTGCTGAGGAATTCGCCTGCGGCGGCGAGACGCCGCACGTCCTGCCCGGGTTGGGAAGCCTCGATCCACTACTTGAGCAGATTGCGATCGCGCTCCGCGACCAGCTCCGTGATGGGACGCCGGCGGCGGCGCTCTATGTCGACCATCTGGCCCGCGCCGCCTCGGCGCAGCTCATCCGCGCCCATTCGACGGCGCAGCCGACCAGGGCCCCCCTGCCGCGCCGGCCGGGACTGAGTGAAAGGCAGCTTCGCCGCGCCCTTGACTACATTGAGGCCCATGTCGCGGGTGATCCCAGCCTCGCCCGGCTTGCCGCCGTCGTCGGCCTGAGCCCGGTCTATTTTGCCCGCCAATTCAAGCTCGCGACGGGACTGCCGCCCTACCAATATCTGCTGCAGCGGCGCCTCGAGCGCGCCAAGCGCCTGCTCGCGGAGGGCGAACTCCCGATCGCTGCCGTGGCGCTCGATACCGGCTTCTGCCATCAGGAGCACCTGACCCGCCTTTTCCGGCGGCATTGCGGCGTGACCCCCGGCGCCTATCGCGCCATCGTGAGGCACTGAACGTCGCTTTCGTGCAGCGCTTTCTTCGGGTTCATGCAGGCCAGGATGGCCCCACCGGCCTACACTTCGCCGACTCTAGGCGCGGGCAAGTTGCCCGAAACAGGAGAGGTCGGCATGGCGGATGTGAAGACCGTCTTCGGCTCGCTGCAGAACTATCAGAAGGGCGGTGTCGAGGCGATTGACGATGACCCGCGCAACTACGTCTTCTCGAATGTTTTCGAGGTGGCGGAGAAGTCGAAGCCCTATGAGCGCGTCGCCGTCGGCAAGAACTTCGAGTACGTTATCGAAACCTTGCGGGCCGAGGGTACCTCGCCCTGGTATGCCTGCGCCCATGACGAGTTCGCGCTGATCATGGACGGCCGCGTTGAGGTCCGGCTCCTGAAGCCAGAAGCGCCGCTCGTGCCTACCGGCAAAGACGGCGCTATCCGGCTCGGCCAAGCCCCCGCTGGACGCAAGATGGGGCGGGTCGTCGCCGGTCGCGGCCACATGACCCTCCTGCCGAAGGGCTCGGCCTATCAGTTCCATGCCGACCAGCCTTCCGTCGTGACCATCCAGACGATCCAGGGCGAGGTGACGATCGAGCGCTGGGCCGAAATCTGCCAAACCAGATAAGGATCGCGAGCCATGTACACCGCTTTCGCCGTAGAGGCCTCCGAGCCGGACAACTACTACGGCTATCGCCGCTTCAAGAAAGGCGCCTTCGAGTTTCACCGCGACGAATATTTCGTCCATATCCGCTGGCCCAAGGGCACGCACACCATGGCCGCAGACGTCTTCCTGCGCGCGCTGCAGCGGGACGTGGCCTGGAACTTCTTCTATGGCACGGTCAATTTCGACGGCGTCTTCGGCACGATGAACCATTACGGCACGGTCGACATGTTCGCCGGCCGCTTCAACGACGCCTATCGCAAGGCCGGCCGCGACTACAACGAGACCTACAGATCCGAAGACCTGATGGCCACGTTCAGGGCTATCCTCGAGGACTGGACCAATCGCGGCTACGACCCCTTCGCGGCGCCCGAGGAGACGAAGCAGCCTTACGGCCGGAAGGACGGCGACAACCGCCGCGCCATCGAGCGACTCAGGATCACGGCAAAGCGCATGGTGGGGCTGCCGGGCGACACGCCGGTGCGCAGCGATGCGACCGGCTATCCGGTCAACCGCCATTTCGCCGATGTGCCGCAGGATGAGCCCGAAATCCATGCCGAACCCGGCTTCGAGAGCGAGGTCTCGGCCTTCAACCTCTTCGCCTATCTGTCGCGCTCGGACGTCACGTGGAATCCCTCCGTCTGCTCGGTGGTGAAGGACAGCCTCTATTGCCCGACCTCGGAGGAGTTCATCCTGCCCGTGGAGCACGGCAACGACCGCGTCGAATGGTTCATGCAGCTCTCGGACGAGATCATCTGGGAGATCAAGAACAAGGAGACCGGCGCGCCGCGTGCGCGCGTCATCTGCCGCGCCGGCGACATCTGCGCCATGCCGGCCGACATCCGTCATCAGGGCTTCTCGCCCAAGCGCTCGATGCTGTTGGTCTGGGAAAACAATTCAAACGCCATTCCGGAACTCATCGACAGCGGCGGGGCGCCGGTCGTGCCGGTGGTCTTCTGAGGCGGCAGGTGGCGTACCAGACGAAACTGTTCATCGGCGGGAAGTTCGTCGACGCGGCGGACGGCGCCACCTTTGCGACGCTCAACCCCCATGACGGCTCGGTGCTCGCCGAGGTCGCGGAAGCGAAAGCGGTCGATGTCGATCGCGCGGTGGCCGCGGCCGAGGCGGCGCTGCCGCGCTGGAGCCGCACGGCCGCTGCCGATCGCGGCCGCATCCTGCTGCGCGTCGCCGATCTCATCGAGCGGCACGCGGAGGATCTGGCGCGGTTGGAGACGCTCGACACCGGCCATCCCCTGCGGGACTCGCACAGCCTCGACGTCCCGCGCACCGCGGCCACCTTTCGCTATTTCGGCGGGATGGCCGACAAGCTCCAAGGTTCGGTGGTGCCGGTCGAGACGGGATTTCTCAATTACGTGCTGAGAGAGCCGCTGGGCGTCATCGGCCAGATCGTGCCCTGGAACTTCCCATTGATGTTCACCTCGTGGAAAATGGGGCCGGCACTCGCCGCCGGCAACACCGTCGTGCTGAAGCCGGCCGAACTGACGCCGCTCAGCAGCTTGCGCATCGCCGAGCTGTTGGCGGAGGCCGGGCTTCCCGAGGGGGTCGTCAACGTCGTGCCGGGCTATGGCGCCGTCGCCGGGCAGCATCTCGCCGAGCATCCCGGCATCGCCAAGATCGCCTTCACCGGCTCGACCGTCACCGGCCGCAAGATCGTCGCCGCCTCGGCCGGCAATCTGAAGCGCGTCCAGCTCGAGCTCGGCGGCAAGGGAGCCAACATCGTCTTCGCCGATGCCGATTTGCCGGCGGCGATCAACGGCTCGGCCTTCGCCATCTTCCACAATCAGGGACAGGCCTGCATCGCGGGCTCGCGCTTGCTGCTGCAGGAGCGGATCGCCGACGACTTCCTCGACCGCTTCCTGGCGCTGGCGCGCTCGATCCGCCTCGGCGACCCGCTCGATCCCGCCAGCGAGATGGGGCCGCTGACCTCGGCCGGTCATCGCGACCGCGTCCTCTCCTATTGTCGCATTGCGCATCAGGAGGGCGGCGAGATCCTTGCTGGCGGTCGCCCGCCGACCGATCCAAAGATCGCCGGTGGCTACTACGTCGAGCCCACCGTCGTGCGGGCACAGCCGCAGGACCGGGTCTGCATGGAGGAGGTGTTCGGTCCCTTCGTTTCGGTTTCGACCTTCCGCGACGACGAGGAGGTGCTGCGCGTCGCCAATGCGACGCCCTATGGCCTCGGCGGCGGGCTCTGGACCGCGGACCTTTCGCGTGCGCATCGCGTGGCGCAGCGCATGCAAGCGGGTATGGTGTGGATCAACAGCTACAAGCGCGTCAATCCCGGCTCGCCCTTCGGCGGGGTCAAGGCGTCGGGGTATGGCCGCGAGATGGGCTTCGAGGCGATGCGCGACTACACGGAAGCGAAGTCGGTCTGGGTCAATGTCGATGCCGCGATACCGCCCTGGTATCCGCGGTGAAACGGCGGGAGCACGCTTGGCACTGATGCGCACGGTGACAGCGAGGCTGATACAAAAGCGCATTCAAGGGAGCACGGAATGAGCCAGAAGCAGAGGCGCGGCGCGCGGGTGACACGGCGGCGGGTGATGCGGGCGGGCGGGGCCATCGCCGCGGTGGCGGCGTTGGGCCTGCCCGCCATTGCCGCGGGCAAGGTCTTCAAGCTCGGCTATGTCAGCCCCCAGACCGGGCCGCTCGCGCCCTTCGGCGAGGCGGACAGCTTCGTGCTGGCGCAGGTGCGCGCGAGCTTCGAGCGCGGCGTGAAGTCGGGCGGCAGCACCGTGCCGGTGGAGATCGTGGTCAAGGACAGCCAGTCCAACCCGAACCGCGCCGCAGAGGTCGCCGCCGATCTTATCAACAACGACCAGGTGGACCTGATGCTGGTCGCCTCGACGCCGGAGACGACCAATCCCGTCTCGGATCAATGCGAGGTCAATGAAGTGCCTTGCGTGTCCTCGGTCGCGCCGTGGCAACCCTGGTTCTTTGCCCGCGGGGGCAAACCCGAAAGCGGCTTCAAGTACACGTATCACTTCTTCTGGGGGCTCGAGGACGTCATAGCCGTCTACACCAACATGTGGAAACAGCTCGCGACCGACAAGGTCGTGGGTGGCCTTTTCCCCAATGATGGCGACGGCAACGCCTGGGGCGACAACAAGCTGGGCTTTCCGCCGGTGCTCGACAAAGAGGGCTACAAGCTCATCGATCCCGGCCGCTTCCAGAACCTAACCGACAATTTCTCGGCACAGATCGCCGCCTTCAAGCAGGGCAACGTCGAGATCGTCACCGGCGTGGTGATCCCGCCGGATTGGACGACCTTCTGGACGCAGGCGAACCAGCAGGGCTTCAGGCCCAAGATCGCCTCCGTCGGCAAGGCGCTGCTGTTTCCTTCGGCGATCGAGGCACTCGGCGACAAGGGGCAGAACCTCTCGACTGAAGTCTGGTGGACCCCGAACCATCCCTTCAAATCTTCGCTCACCGGCCAGAGCGCCAAGCAGCTCGCCGGCGCCTATACCGCGGCCACGAAGAAACAATGGACGCAGCCCATCGGCTTTGCCCATGCGCTGTTCGAGGTCGCGGCCGACATCATGAAGCGCGCGAAGGCTGCGGGCGATCGTGCCGCCGTCCTCGATGCGCTGGTGAAGACCGATCTGCAGACCATTGTCGGGCCGATCGCGTGGGGAAAGGGGCCGGTGAAAAACGTGGCAAAGACACCGCTCGTCGGCGGTCAATGGCGGCGCGGGGGCGCCTTCAAATACGATCTCGTGATCACTTCGAACGAGACCGCGCCGTCGATCCCGGCGGGCGGCAAGATGGAGCCGATCGCCTGACCGGCAAGGGGGCGGGAACGGCGTTCCGTCCACCCGATCGGAGCTGCCTATGGTGTCTCTGCTTCGCCTGGACAATCTCGCCAAAAGCTTCGGCGCGCTCAAGGTGATCGACGGCTTGTCGCTGAGCCTCGGCAAGGGCGAGGCGCTGGGCATTCTCGGCCCGAACGGCGCCGGCAAGAGCACGATGTTCAACCTGATCACGGGAGATCTCCAGCCCTCTGCCGGACGGATCCATTTTGACGGACGCGACGTCACCACCCTTCCCGCTCCTCACCGCTGCCGGCTCGGCATCGGGCGCACCTACCAGATCCCGCATCCCTTCGCCGGCATGAGCGTGTTCGAGAACGTGCTGGTGGCCGCTGCCTTCGGCAACCGGCGCAAGGAAGCGCAATGCTACGACCGTTGCGTCGAAGTGCTGGAGCTCACGGGGCTGCTGGCAAAGGCCAACCTCGCCGCCGGCAGCCTTACCCTGCTCGAGCGCAAGCGCCTGGAGCTGGCGCGCGCGCTCGCCACCGGCCCGCGCGCGCTGCTTCTCGACGAAATTGCCGGCGGGCTCACCGAGAGCGAATGCCGGGAGCTGATCCGTACCGTCAACGGGATCCGCGGCAACGGTCTCTCGATCATCTGGATCGAGCACATCGTTCATGCGCTGCTCGCCGTGGTGGAGCGGCTCGTCGTCATTGATTTCGGCAAGATCGTCGCCGAAGGCGCGCCCGCAGCGGTGATGGCGGACCCGGCCGTGCAGGAAATCTATCTCGGCATCGAGGCGGCATGAGCCTGCTCGAGACGAGGGGGCTTGTTGCCGCCTATGGCGACTTCCAGGCGCTCTACGGCATCGATCTGCGCCTCGCGGAAGGCGAGATGGTCGGCATCATCGGGGCCAACGGCGCCGGCAAGACGACCCTTCTGCGCGCCATCACCGGCCTGCTGCGCGCCGCGCCGGAACGCATCCGCTTCGCGGGGGAGGCGATCGGTTCCCTCGCACCGAGCCGGATCGTCCGTCTCGGCATAGCCATGGTGCCGGAGGGTCGCCGCCTCTTCCCGTCGCTGACGGTCGAGGAAAACCTGTGCATGGGCACGCAGCCCGGCCGCGCCGGGCCGTGGACGCTGCAGCGCGTCTATGAGCTCTTCCCCATCCTCGCCGAGCGCCGCCGGGCAGCCGCCACGGCGCTCTCGGGCGGGCAGCAGCAAATGGCCGCGATCGGCCGGGCCCTGATGACCAACCCGCGGCTGCTGCTGTGCGATGAGATCAGCCTGGGCCTGGCGCCGATCGTCATTCGCGATATCTACCATGCGCTCCCCGCCATCCGCGCCGAAGGCACCACGGTGCTGCTCGTCGAGCAGGACACCAATCGCGCGCTTGCGGTGGCGGACCGCGTCTATTGCCTCCAGGAGGGGAGAGTGACGCTGGAGGGACCGCCGGGGCAGCTCACGCGCGAGCAGATCCGGCACGCCTATTTCGGCATGTGAGCGACGGCGCCATGGAGTGGGTCAACATCATCCTGCAAGGCGCGTTGCTCGGCGGCCTCTACGCGCTCTTCGCCGCCGGTCTCGCGCTGATGTTCGGCATCATGCGCCTCGTCAACATCGCGCATGGCGACCTCATCGTCCTCTCGGCCTATTGCGCGCTCGTCATCGTGCAGGCGAGCGGCATGCCCGCCCTGCTGAGCCTCGTCCTTGTCGTACCGGCGATGTTCGCGTTCGGCTATGCGCTGCAGCGCGGATTGCTCAATTTCACGCTCGGCCACGACATCCTGCCGCCGCTGCTGGTCACCTTCGGCCTTTCGGTCATCATCCAGAACGCGCTGCTCGAGGGCTTCAGCGCCGACAGCCGCCGGCTGCAGGCGGGCGCGCTTGAGACAGCGAGCCTCCAAATCGGCCATCAGCTCGCCATCGGCTGGCTACCCGCCATCGTCTTCATCGCCGCCGTGTTGGTCATCGCCGCGCTCGAATTGCTGCTCTATCGGACGGCGCTCGGCCGCGCCTTTCGTGCCACCTCCGACGATGCCCAGACCGCGCAGCTCTACGGTGTCGAGGTCCGCCATGTCTTCGCGCTCGCGACCGCGCTGGCGCTGGCCGTCGCCTCCATTGCCGGCGTTCTGCTGGCGATCCGCACCAATTTCGACCCGACGATTGGACCGGCGCGGCTGCTCTACGCCTTCGAGGCGGTGATCATCGGCGGGCTCGGCAGTCTCTGGGGCACACTGGCCGGGGGCATCATTCTCGGCGTCGCGCAATCCCTCGGCGCGGCGCTCGATCCGGGCTGGGAGATCCTTGCCGGCCATCTCGCCTTTCTGCTTGTGCTGGTGCTGCGGCCGCGTGGGCTCTTCCCGAAGCTGGCGGACTGATGCGCGCCACCTCGCCCTATCGCATCGAGCGCTCCACGCGAGCGGGCCGCATCGCGCTCGTCCTCGCCGCGCTTTGCTTCCTCGCGCTGCTGGCGCTGCCCGCCTGGAGCGATGCCGGCGGCATGCGGCTTGCCGTCGAGGTCTTCTACTATCTCGCCCTCGCGCAAGCCTGGAACCTGCTCGCCGGCTATACCGGCCTCGTCTCGGTCGGCCAGCAGGCCTATGTCGGATTGGGCGCTTACGGCTTCTTTGCGCTCACCATGCTGGCGAGCGTGCCACCGCTGCCGGCGCTGGCCCTTGCCGGCATCGGCGCCGCGGCGATCGCTCTGCCGACGGCCTTTCTCGTCTTCCGCCTGCGCGGCGCCTATTTCGCCATCGGCACCTGGGTCGTCGCCGAGGTCTTCCGGCTGCTGGTGGCGCTGTTGAAGCCGCTCGGCGGCGGGACCGGCATGAGCCTGCCGGTCGCGGTGGTGCGCGGCATCGCCGAGGGCCGCTCAGTGCGCGACGCGATCGTCTACTATCTTGGCCTCGCTCTGGGCCTCGGTGCCGTGCTCCTGGTCCTGTTCTGGCTGCGCTCGCGCCAGGGCTTGGCGCTGACCGCGATCCGCGATTCCGAGACGGCAGCCGCGAGCGTGGGCGTCGACAATCGCCGCGCCAAGCTCGCGGTCCATGTCGTTGCCGCCGGAATCGCCGGGCTGGTTGGTGCCATCGCCTTCCTCGAGAAGCTGCGCATCTCACCCGACGCCGCTTTCAGCGTCGGCGACTGGACCGCCAACGTCATCTTCATCGTCGTCATCGGCGGTATCGGTAGCATCGAAGGGCCGATCCTCGGCACGATGATCTTCTTCGCGCTCCGAGCCTTGCTGGCCGACTACGGCGCCTGGTACCTCATCACCTTGGGCGCGATCGCCGTGCTGGTCATGCTGCTGGCTCCGCAAGGCCTCTGGGGTGTCATGGCTCGGCACCTTGGCCTCCAGCTCTTTCCCGTGCATCGCCGCCTCGTGTTCACAGACCAGCAGAGCGGTCCCTGCGAGGCGTCTTCCCAGCCTTAGCCAATGTCGCGCAGCAATATCGCCGGCTGTCCGAAATGCCATCGGGCCTAGTCTAGTAGGGCTTGCGCTAAAGCCTCATCTCCCAGTACTCGCCGACGAGGTCCCGACCGAAACTGTGGTGCGGCTCCTCCCGCACCCGGCGGAAGCCCGCCGTCTCGTAGATGCGGCGCGCCGGCAGCAGCATGCTCTGCGTCCACAGCGTGATCTTGCGGTACCCCGCCGCGCGGGCGAAGGCGATGCATTCATCGACCAGCGCCGCGCCGATGCCGAGGCCGCGCGCCTCGCGCTCGACCAGCAGCAACCGCAGCTTGGCGATGCGCGGCGACTGCTTCACCAGGAACACCGAGCCGAGCCGCTCGCCGTCGCGTTCGGCGATCCAGCAGCGCTCCGCAGCCGGCTCATAGCGGCGGATGAAGCGGGCGGTGATCTCCGCCACCAGCGCCTCGAAGCTGTCGTCCCAGCCGAATTCCTCGGCATAGACCGCGCCGTGGCGCGACACCACCCAGCCCATATCGCCGGGGCGGTGCTGCCGGAGGGCCCAGGGAGCGGCGTCGCGCTCCGCGCCGAGCAGCCGCTCGATCGCGCCCATCGCCGCGACGAGGCGCGCCTGTCCCGAAGGACCGAGCGGCTGCAGCAGCGCCGCCACCTCCTCGCGCGAGCGGCGGTTGAGCCCGCCGAACGCCGCCCGCCCGGCTTCCGTCAGGGAGAGATGGCTCTGCCGCCCATCGGTCGCCGAGGGCTCGCGCGCCACCAGCCCCTCCTTGTCGAAGCGCCGGAGAATGCGGCTCAGATACCCGGCATCGAGACCGAGATCGCGGCAGAGCCCGCTCGCCGTGGCATTCTCGCGCTGCGCCAGCTCGTAGAGGACGCGCGCCTCGGTGAGCGAGAACGGGCTCGCCAGCAGCCCTTCCTGCAGCACGCCGATCTTCTGCGTATAGAAGCGGTTGAAGGCGCGGATGGCATCGACGCGCGCTTGCAGCTCGCTTTCCGCCATGTCCCGCCACCTCCCCGCACCAGACTCGGGGAGATGCTTGACGGAGTCAAGTATTTCCCTCGGCTTTCCGGCGCAAGACATAGTCGAGCTTCTGCCGCGCGAGGCGCTTCAGCGTCGTCTCCCCGGCCGCGGGATCGCCGACGATCGTCACCTCCGTGCCGGTGGTGGGGTCGACCGCGGTCACTTTCACCGCGCCGCCGATGCGGACGAACTCGTAGATGACCTCGCGCTCTGGCGCCACGCCGCCCCCCAGACTGCGATCGATTTGAACGGCAGCGCGTTCGCTTCCCTTCAAATCGTCAATCGCACTCTAACTCCTTAACAAAGCGAGAAGCGCCAGCATACCGCGCCCCGGCGCCGCGCGGGAGGGTTGCCGCGCCGGCCTTTTCCGCCTAAGAGGAACGCCTCGATCGGGAGACGGACGATGAGCGGGCTGCGCGCAGTGAACCCGCCCGGCTGGGCAAGGCCCAAGGGCTATTCCAACGGCGTCGTCGGCCGCGGCACCTTCGTCTTCGTCGCGGGACAGGTCGGCTGGAATGCCGAGGAGCGGTTCGAAAGCGACGATTTCGTCGCCCAGACCCGCCAGGCGCTCGCCAACACCGTTGCGGTGCTCGCCGCCGCCGGCGCCAAGCCCGAGCATATCGCCCGCATGACCTGGTATGTCCTCGACAAGCAGGAATACATGGCGCGCATCGCCGAGGTCGGCGCCGCGTGGCGCGATCTGCTGGGGCGCCATTTCCCGGCGATGACCTTGGTCGAGGTCGGCGCGCTCGTCGCCGACCGCGCCCGCATCGAGATCGAGACCACCGCCGTCATTCCCGACGCCTGACCGTCGCAGAGGATCGAGCCGATGACCCCGCAAGCCGCCCGCAAGCCCGCGCCGCAGAGCGCGAAGCCGGTCTTCGATTGGCAGGACCCGCTGCTGCTCGAAGAGGAGCTGTCGGAGGAAGAGCGCATGGTGCGCGACGCCGCGCGCGCCTATGCGCAGGGCAAGCTCATGCCGCGCGTCAAGAGCGCCTTCCGCGAGGAGCGCTTCGACCGCGAGATCATGAACGAGATGGGGGAGCTCGGCCTTTTGGGCCCCACCATCGAGGGCTATGGCTGCACCAATGTCGGCTACGTCTGCTACGGCCTCATCGCCCGCGAGGTCGAGCGGGTCGACAGCGGCTATCGCTCGGCGATGAGCGTTCAGTCCTCGCTGGTGATGTATCCGATCTATGCCTTCGGCACCGAGGCGCAGCGACAGAAATACCTGCCGAAGCTGGCGACCGGCGCGTTCGTCGGCTGCTTCGGCCTCACCGAGCCCGATCACGGCTCGGATGCCGGCGGCATGAAGAGCCGCGCGCGCAGGGTCGATGGCGGCTTCCTCCTCAACGGCGCCAAGATGTGGATCTCGAACGCGCCGGTCGCCGATGTGATGGTGGTCTGGGCCAAGACCGAGGATGACGGCATCCGCGGCTTCATTCTGGAGCGCGGCATGAAGGGGCTTACGACCCCCAAGATCGAAGGCAAGTTCTCGCTCCGCGCCTCGGTCACCGGCGAGATCGCCATGGCCGACGTCTTCGTGCCCGAGGAGAACCTGCTACCCGGCGTCAGCGGCCTCAAAGGCCCCTTCTCCTGCCTCAACAACGCCCGCTACGGCATCGCCTGGGGCGCGCTCGGCGCTGCCGAGTTCTGCTGGCACGCGGCGCGCGACTACACGCTCAACCGCACCGCCTTCGGCAAGCCGCTCGCAGGAACGCAGCTCATCCAGAAGAAGCTCGCCGACATGCAGACCGAGATCGCCATCGGCCTTCAGGCGTGCCTGCGCCTCGGCCGGCTGATGGACGCCCATCGCGCGACGCCCGAGATGGTGTCGATGCTGAAGCGCAATTCCTGCGGCAAGGCACTCGACGTCGCCCGCATGGCGCGCGACATGCACGGCGGCAACGGCATCGTCGACGAGTATCACGTGATCCGCCACGTGATGAACCTCGAGACCGTCAACACCTATGAAGGCACGCACGACATCCACGCGCTGATCCTCGGCCGCGCCCAGACGGGGTTGGCGGCGTTCTGACCGGCGCGGCGCCGAGGACAACGCGGCGCGATCGCAGCAGCGCTATCCCACCCGCTTGCGGATGAATTCCGTCATCGCCGCGATGGCTTGCGCCGCATAGGGCGCATCGGGCTTGCCCGTCATGAAGCCGTGCTTGGCGCCGGGATAAAGAATGAGCTCGGCTTGACCGCCGGCCTTGCGCCAGGCCGCCGCCAGGCCTTGCGCCGCCTCGGTCGGGACCCACTCGTCGGCATCGCCTTGGAACAGCAGCGCCGGCGGCAGATGGACGGGCTCGCCGCGCGCCAGGATCGCCGGCGGACTGCCGTCGCTCATCGCCGCCTCGCTGCCCCAGAAGGCGTCGTGACTGGCGACCATCTCGGCGTTCTTCGCCTTCTTCGCAAGGCCGTAGCGCAGCACCGGGTCGAGCACGCCCCAGCCGGAGATGACGAAGGCGAAGCGCGCATCCACCGCCGGCGCTTCGGCGAGCGGCAGCGCGCGATAGCGCGGATCCTCCGGGCGCAGCGCCGCCAGCAGCACCTGGTGGCCGCCGCTCGAGGTGCCGAAGCCGCCGATCCAGTCGGCGCGCGTGCCAAAGTCGCGGGCGCGTGCCTTGAGCCAGCGCGTCGCCAGGTTGATGTCGGCCAGCGACGCGGGATAGGCCGCTTCGGGCGGCATGCGGAAATCGACCGAGGCGACGAGGATGCCGCTGCGCGCCAGCGCTTCGGCGATGTAGCTGTTATCGGTCCGGTCCTTGCTGGTCCAGGCGCCGCCATGCACCTGCAGCACCGCCGGGAACGGCCCGGCGCCGCTCGGCCGATAGAGCCGCGCCAGCACGGCGCGGCCGCTCTGCCGCTGATACTCGACGTCCTCGATGCGGATTTCGGCACGGGCTTCTGCATCGGCCAGCATTGCCATTCTCTCCTCCCTCGGCTGCACGTCGGAAGCTTACCGCAGGCCGTACCGAACGCCAAAAGCAGCGCGCGACGCTCGCTGTAATGATTTGGTCACGCACGGGAGCTTGAATGCGGGAATAGTCGCCCCGCGCTTCTATGGCGGGCAAATCGCGTACCTCGGGGGAGCAATGCTCGCGGTCATTCGCACGACGGTTTTGATCGCCGCCTTTGCGGGGAGTCTGGCGATCTCCTCGCCGGCGATCGTTTGCGCCGATCCGCGGCAATCGCAGGCGGAAGATCCGATGGGGACGGAACCGGTCGAAGGACTGGTTCAAACCGCGCAGGGAGCTGCCGCGTCCGGTGGCAGCGGGATTATCATCGGTGGCCCTGATCCCGGCGCAACGGTCCCCTTTTCACTGAACGGCAGATGGATTGTGGTCGAAGCGTCGATTGACGATGGCGCGCCGCGACCATTCATGTTCGACACCGGCGGGCTGAACGCAGTCACGCCCGATGTTGCCAAGGAGCTCGGAAGTCCCGTTGTCGCTGACACGAACGTCGCCGGCGTTGGGTCAAGCCTCGTCGCGGCGTCAATCATCGAGGGGCAAAAGATCACGATCGGCACGGCGGTGCTCAGCGATCAGAAGATCCGAGTCTTCGACCTGCCGAATGCTTTCCTCGATCGGGGGGCTCGGCCGCGCCTGGCAGGAATGATCGGATCGGAGGTGCTCAGCAAATACGCGGTGCGCATCAACTATCAGAAGAGGCTACTGACGCTGATGTCGGGCAATCAGTTTACGCCGCCGGCGAACAGCATTGTCGTGCCGCTCCGCATTCGTCTGACAAAGGAGGACGGGCTGATCAGCGCCACGCTGCCGGCCGAGATCGAGAACATACCTGCCGAATTCACGCTTGATACCGGATCCGCCGGACAAATCTCCCTCAGCGGAAAATTCGAGAATGAACATCGGCTGCTCGATCGCTATCCGAAATTCATCGAGCTGCTCACAGTCGGCGGTATCGGCGGATACGTGAAGAGCGACATCGCCCTGGGCAACCATTTGAAATTTGCCGGCATCGACTTGTCCGACCCCGTGGTGTCGCGGCCTGCGGACTTTCGCGCGGGAGGAGAGTGGCCTGTACGCTGGCACGATCTGGGCGAGGGCGTCAGGAGGGAGGTGCTGAAAACGGGCATGGCCGATGGTCTCTTGGGAGCGGGCGTCCTCAGCCACTTCGTCGTCACCATCAACTACCAAACACAGCGCGCCTATTTCGAGCCGCTCGGTCAATTCAAGCTGGCGACCGCGTTGTTCGGGCTCGGCCTTTCCGTCGACAAGCCCACGCATGACTCGTTCAAGGTGATCGACATTCTGCCGAAGAGCCCCGCCGAAGGCGCCGGTATCGGTGTGGGCGATCGTATCGTCGCGGTCGACGGAAAACCCGCAACCGACCTTAGTCTCAGCGACTTTATCGACTTGACGGTGGACCCAAGGTTGAAAAGGGCAATCCTCGAAAGGGCGGACGGGAAGCGTTTCGAGCTTCCGATCGTTCAGTACCTTCCGTGAGGTTCTCCGCGACCGGCGGTGTCCAGCCAACGTCCTTGGCACGAACGGACGCTGTTGGCGATTGGCGATTCTTTGCAATCTTCCGTGACGCGGAAGCCCGCCTCGCGCGGGCTCGTGAAGTTGACGATCTCACGGCCGAGGACCATGCTCATCGCGTTCTGCCGCAAAGGAGGCGCCGTCATGAGCGAGACAGCCGCACCGACCCGTCGCGCAGCGCAGCCGACCATCGGCGGCTCCGTCTACGTCAAGCCGCAAGACATGGCTTGGGAGCCGACGCAGTTCGCCGGCATCTCGATCAAGGTGCTCTACGAGGACAAGGAAAAGGGTGAGATGACCTGCTTCCTGAAGTGGGAGCCGGGCGCCACCCTGCCGATGCACAAGCATGCCGAGATCGAGCAGAGCTACGTCATCGAGGGCTCGTTCTACGATCATGACGGGGTGTGCCGCGCCGGCGAGTTCGTCTGGCGCCGCATCGGATCGTTCCACGAGACCCATTCCGACGAAGGAGCGGTCATCCTCGCCATTTATCGCAAGCCCAACGTCTTCCAGCACAGCGCCGGTTATTCGCGGCCGGGCGCGTGAGGGAGCAACTGAGCGCCGCGGCCGGCTCCGCCCGCTGACCGGAGGCGCATGGGCACCACGCGGGACATCTACTCCCGGTGGTCATCGGCCCACATTTCCCTTACCGTAAGGTACGAAGAGAGCGCGCCTCCGGGCCCGCCCGCTCCCGGGTCCTTCAATGGTCCCCCGGATGGAGCTTCCGCCATTCCGCCGCCAGGGCGTCGGTGGCCTTCTCGTAAGAGGTCTTGGCGCCCTGCCAGCCTTCGGCGCCTACCGTCTGCAATTTGCGTGACTCATCCTTGGCCTTGACCCAGGCGTCGTCCAGACCCTTCTCGGCCGAACCACCGGCTTCCTGCCCCTTCGCTTTTGCCGCTTCGCCGAACTGGTGCAGCTTTCGCTGCCATTCCTGCATGTCTTCCTGCACCTTCCGAAGGTAGGTGTTTCGGTCGGCGGCGGTATCGTCGTCGGCCGCCAATTGGAGGGGGGATCCGGAGCGGAGCCCAAACGTCGGCTGACCGGCAACCGGTCGTTCGCCGATCAGCATGAACAGCGCAATGACGATCGCGGCGCTCGAAATCCTCATGATCACCCTCCTTTGCGCCACCGGCACGCGCGCCGCTTGCATCGGCGGCGACATCGGCCCGGGCGATCAGAGAAGTATTCCACGGATGTCGTCTCAGCGGAAACGCTGGCCGAACCCGCGCGATGTATTCGCCTCGGCGCGGCGTCCGTTCGCCGGCGTGATCTCGCGCCCGGGCGCGATGTGCTTTAAGGAACACGGCGCCTGCCGGCGCGGCGTCGGCATCGATCGGCTGCGCGGGCCGCCGGCGCTTAAAACAGCGGCACCGCCCCGGCTTGTGCCGGCGCGGCGCCGAAACCAACGGAGACTGAAGCTCAGGCGGCGGGGGTGAACTGCACCGCGCGGGCGCCGAGCTCCACGGTCGTGGTCCAGAAGCGGTCGAGCCGGCGCAGCGCGGCAAAGGCGCTGGTGAGATCCTGCTCGGTGAGCGGGCCCTTGGCGAGCGCCTCGACATGCCGCTCATGCATCTTGACGATCTTCTGGCGCAGCGCCTGACCCTTGTCCGAGAGCCGCACCCGCACGGAGCGGCGGTCATGCGCCGAGCGCTCCTGCACGAGGTAGTCGGCCTCGACCATCTTCTTGACGTTGTAGGAGACGTTCGAGCCGAGATAGCAGCCCCGAAGCGTCAACTCGCCGACCGTCATCTCGAGGTCGCCGATGTTGAACAGGATCATGGCCTGAACGTTGTTGATGTCGTGCACGCCCTGCGTGTCAAGTTCGAGCTTCACCACTTCCAAGAACTGGCGGTGGAGGCGCTCGATGAGCGCGATGACGTCGAGATATGCGGCCTGCATGGTTCCTCGCTACCCCCGGCAACTGATCCGGCAGGGGTCAAGGTAAAGCCCGGGGGTTAATTAATCCTTGAGGCGAAATTGCCCGGATTTTCCAGCGTTTAGCGTCAGCCGCCGCCGCGGATCAGGCGGAAAATCGCCGAAAAATCCTTGGGCCCCAGCCCGCCATTGACCAGCATCTGGAAGAGCGCCGCCGCCTCTGCTCCCAAAGGAGTGGTCGCGCCCGCCGCCTGCGCCGCCTGCTGCGCCAGCTTCAGGTCCTTCAGCATCATGTCGGCGGTGAACCCCGCCTGATAATCGCGGTTGGACGGCGCCGTCGGCACCGGCCCCGGCGCCGGGCAATAGCTCGTCATCGCCCAGCACTGGCCCGAGGATTTGCTGCTGATCTCGAAGAGCCGCTGCCAGTCGAGGCCGAGCTTCTCGGCGAGCGCGAAGCCCTCGGAAACGGCGATCATGCTGATGCCGAGCATCATGTTGTTGCAGATCTTGGCCGCCTGGCCGTTCCCCGCGGGACCGGCATGGACGATGGTCTTGCCCATCGCCTGCAGCACCGGCAGCGCCCGGGCAAAGCCGGCGTCGCTGCCGCCGACCATGAAGGTGAGCGTCCCCGCCGCGGCGCCGCCGACCCCGCCCGAGACCGGCGCATCGAGCATGTCGAAGCTCCGCCCCGCTGCCGCCTCGCCGACGGCCCGCGCCGTCTCGACATCGATGGTCGAGCTGTCGACAAGGAGCGCGCCCTTCCTCGCCGCGTCGAGAATGCCGCCTTCGCCGGTATAGACGCGCCGCACCTGCGGCCCCGCCGGCAGCATGGTGAGGACGATCTCCGCCTCGCCCACCGCCGCGGCGGCGCTCGGCGCGGGCGTACCGCCCGCTTTGGCGAAGGTCTCGAGCGCCCCCTTCGCGACATCGAAGCCGCTGACGGAATGGCCCGCCTTCAGCAGGTTGGCGGCCATCGGCCCGCCCATGTTGCCAAGCCCGATGAAGCCGATCTTCATGGCGTCCTCCTCCCGCTAAGCGGCCTCAGGCAAAGCGCAGCTCGTGCTCGCCGAGGCTCTCGAAATACCGCGCCACTTCCGCTTCGCCGACTTCGTTCAGCGAGCGATGCTGCCAGCGCGGCGTGTTGTCCTTGTCCACCAGCAGCGCGCGGATGCCTTCGAAGAAATCGTGGCCCTGCATCACATGCTGCGTCATCCGGTATTCGAGCGCCAGCGCCTCTTCGATCGACATGCCGCGGCCCAGCTCGAGCTGGCGGAAGGTGATCTTAAGGCTCAAGGGCGACGCGCGCTCGATCGCGGCCAGCGCCTCCTGCGCCCAGGGGGCGGTCTCGCCGCGCAGCGCCGTCACGATCGCCTCGACGTTGTCGCCGGCAAAGCAGCGGTCGATCGCCCCCTGGATTTCCGGCAGGCTCGCCGGGCCGGGATCGGCGGCAAAGCGGGCGATGACGCCATCCACTTGGCGGCGGCGCTCCTCAGGGTTCCAGTCGAGTGCGGCAAGCGCCTCCGTCAGCGCGGCGAGCCGGTCATGCGGCACGTAATGCGTGGCAAAGCCGCAGTAAAGCGCGTCGGCGGCGCGGAGCCGCGCGCCGGTCAGCGCCAGGTAGCGTCCGATCCGCCCCGGGCAGAGATTGAGGAAGCGGCTCGCGCCGACATCGGGAAAGAGCCCGATATGCACCTCGGGCATCGCGAACACCGTGCGCTCGCTGGCGATGCGGTGCGAGCCGTTGATCGAGATGCCGCAGCCGCCGCCCATGGTGATGCCATCGACGAGGGCGATATAGGGCTTGGGGAAACGGTGGACGCGCTGGATGAGGCAATATTCCTCGCGGAAGAAATCCGCCTTGTAGTCGCCCTTGCCCTGCGCGTGGTGGCGCGCGTCGTAGATCGCGCGCACATCGCCGCCGGCACAGAACGCGCGGTCGCCGGCGCCGCGCACCAGCAGCGCCTCGACGCGTGCATCCGCGCCCCAGGCGACGAGCCCGGGATCGAAGACGCGGTACATCTGGAGCGACAGCGTGTTGAGCGCCTTCGGGCGGTTCAAGGTAAGGATGCCGAGCCCGCCGTGGCGCTCGAGCAGGATTTCATCGGTCGATGTCATGGTCCCCGGTTCGATTGGGCGAGAAGCCGCCGCGCGATGATGACGCGCATGATCTCGTTGGTGCCTTCCAGGATCTGATGGACGCGGACGTCGCGCAGATGCCGCTCGAGCGGAAAATCCTTGAGGTATCCATAACCGCCGTGAAGCTGCAGCGCCTCGTTGCAGACGCGGAAGCCGGCATCGGTGGCAAAGCGCTTGGCCATGGCGCAGCGCAGCGTCGCCTCGGGCTCGGCGGCATCGAGGCTCGCCGCCGCGCGCCACACCATGAGCCGCGCCGCTTCGAGCTCCGTTGCCATGTCGGCGAGGCGGAACTGCAACGCCTGGAACTCGGCGAGCTTCCGGCCGAACTGGGTGCGCTCGCCCAGGTAGCGCTGCGCTGCCTCGAGCGAGGCGCGGGCGCCGCCCAGCGAGCAGGCGGAGATGTTGAGCCGGCCGCCGTCGAGCCCCATCATCGCGATCTTGAAGCCGTCCCCCTCCTGGCCCAGGAGGTTCGCCGCCGGGACGCGGCAATTCTCGAACATCACCATCGTCGTCGGCTGGCTGTTCCAGCCGAGCTTCTTCTCCTTCTTGCCGAAGGAGAGGCCTTGTGTCCCGTTCTCGACGACGAGGCAGGAGATGCCTTGCGGCCCCTCGCCGCCGGTGCGCAGCATCGTGACATAGATGTCGCTGGCGCCGCCGCCGGAGATGAAGGCCTTGGCGCCGTCGACGACATAGTCGTCGCCGTCGCGCCGGGCGCGCGTCTTGAGCGACGCCGCGTCGGATCCGGCACCGGGCTCGGTCAGGCAATAGCTGGCGAAATGCGCCATGCTGGTGAGCTTCGGCAGAAAGCGCCGGCGCTGCGCTTCGCTGCCGAAGCGGTCGATCATCCACGCCGCCATGTTGTGGATCGAGAGATAGGCCGATGTGGAGACGCAGCCCGTCGCCAGCTCCTCGAAGACGAGCGCCGCGTCGAGCCGCGAGAGGGCGGAGCCGCCGACATCCTCGCGCACATAGATGCCGGCAAAGCCGAGCGCCGCCGCGGCGCGCAGCGCTTCCACCGGGAAGATGCACTCCTCGTCCCAGCGCGCGGCGTGCGGGCGGAACTCGCGCTCGGCGAAGTCCCGCGCCGTCTCCTGGATCGCCCGTTGTTCTTCGGTGAGGGAGAAATCCATCGCCGGCAAACTCTAGCCGCGGCGACGGGCCGCGGCAAACGCTGCTCTCTGCGACGGCATGAGGCGAGGCACCGCTCAAATCGCCAGAAGGAGAAGGTCGCGACGGCCTCGGCCGGAGAGTTTCCGGGCGCTCTCCCGTTGGGCGGGGCGCCTCGCCCAGCAACGCGCGGTCAGAGGATGGTGCAGTGACTGTCCGGCACCTTGGGCGCCTTGCCTGCCGCCGGAGCGGCGGCAGCGGCACGTGCGCCACCCGCCGCCGGCGCGCCTGCGCGTCGTGCCGCTTTCCATTCACGGAAGTATTGGAAGGT